>JAVJPD010000187.1:0-6154 GCA_040216475.1 Rhodospirillales bacterium | reverse complement strand
TTTTGAATTTTCTGAAATTTAATAGCTTCTTTATAGATGTATATTTTTTGAAGGTATAGGCATTGATGTAAAGGTTGAAAGTTAATTGATTGGCCATATAAGGAACAGAAATAATCAAATAACGTACGTTTGAAAATTTTAAGACGATGTTTGGAACGTCATCAAATGGGATATGCTCCAAAACTTCACAACACAATACAGCATCAAAGCCCAACAATTGTTCCGGAGAAATATTTCGAATATCTTCCGTAATGCAGTCCACATTCGGAAAATCAAATCTTTTGGCGATATCCAAAATGCTTACGCCGTAACCGGCATTGCAAAGCATGGCGGTGACTAGTCCAAGGTGGGGGCCTATTTCCAAAATCCGTGAAACGGGTAGATTCTGAAGTAAATGAACCTGCATCCATTGGTGGATGATTCTTTTCTCCGAATAATATTGGTGCCAGGCGGTTTTGTCGGAGACTAACCTAGTGTCTTTTCCACAAGTCATATCTTTCTCTAACATGAATATAAGAACTCCCGAACAGAAGAAGCCTTTCGATTAAAATATATTCCATAGGTTAATTTAACAAAATTTATTTTAGCGTTATATCGTGAATAATTTTATCAACAATTAATGTAGAGAACTATGACCTGGAATGGAAACGAGCGCCGGTCCGCCGATGACGGGGTGCGCCGGATCGCCGACAAATATCAATGGTAATAGGCCACAAAATGCTGCAAGTGGCGGGAAAGGTGGCGCACCCGGAAATGCAGGGAATGCCGGTGAAAATGGGGGTGGAGGAAGTGGTGGCGCCGGTGGAGCGGCAGGTAAGGCTGTTTCATTAAACGGCTATAACGCAAATTGGATCAATGATGGCGATATCAAGGGCGCTATTAGTTGAAACTATTTTTTAAAATAAGCAATGATCCATTGCCCGCGTCCAAAGGAATTACCGATATTGTCAAAAAACATTGGCAACCAATAACGGATGAGTGTTCTTAAATCTATATCCTTGAATTTCAGGCGGGTCATCAGGCCATCATAAAGCATGGGAAAATACGTTTGGTTTCCCATGCTTACATTGAACATTCTGATTGTTTTCATCCCCCGTTGTTCAAAAAGATGTCTGAGGGAACGATTTGTAAATCCTAAAACATGATGCCCTGGAGACATGGGGGCCGTGAGGCGGCTGGAGGTTCCCAGTACTTTTCTAAACATATTGACAATAGAATAAGTAAGAGGTCGGCCATTTGGAACAATCACGACGATTATTCCATCGGCAGCCAACTTCGGCAGGAAAAGTTCGATAAATTCGACAGGCTGGGAAACATGTTCCAGAACATGGGAGAACCGCAAAACACTAAAGCTATTCTGTTTTATATTTTCCGTAGAACTTTTCAATTCGATATCAAATATTTTTTTTGCCAACCGTGCGGCATTGGGATTTTTTTCAATACCCTGAACATGCCAGCCGATTTCTTTCGTTATTGATAAAAACAAACCAATCCCGCAACCGACATCGAGAATTGATTTTTTTGCTTCTAATTTTTTAAGAACATTGATTTGTCTATGAAAAACAGGCGCCATTTCAGCCTGACACGATAGAATAAATTCTTCAGTGTGTTTTTTGTTATCGGCGTACCACTCTTCATCCGTAGATTGCCGATTTCGAACATCTTTGTTGTAAAACCACAAACCGCAGTCAGAGCATATATACACATTTTCATTATTGGTGATGCCTGCAAAACAACCGACCGCAGAGCATGAAGGACAAAGTTCGTTTAAGTGACTGTTGATAGGTGAGGACTCCATGACGAAATCATACAAAATTGTATCTTGTGAAAAAAGTCATAATGAGTTTGTCGTAGAATATCATGACGAGGGAATCGCCGAATTGTTAAATATCGGATTTCCGAGTGAAACGACGGACGAGGGAATTCGAAAGCATATTCTGCGGCATTGGCCCGTCGCGCATATGTCTGCCGTGAAATCCTCAATTAAGAAGGACGATGCATTTATACGAGAATTGCTTGAAGTAGAAGTTAATATTTCTGATCAAGATATCGATACGGAGAAAAGTGCCTTTGAAGCGGAAAACGCCGCCCTTGCCGGTGCCGGACGAGCGCAAGTCTGATCTGCGTTCACTCCATTAAAGACAACATAACCGCAAGAATTCTACCCTAAATGACCTGGAACGGAAACGAGCGCCGATCCGCCGATGACGGCGTGCGCCGAATTGCCGAGATCGCGGGGCGGGAAGCCGGCCGCGAGGCCGTGAAGGAAACGTTCGCCAATATCGGCCTGGACGTGACCTCGCCGGCGGCGAAGCAGGAGGCGCAGGCCGATTTTCACTACCTGCGCATGCAACGCCTCGGTGCCGAGCATATAAAAAGCACCATTCGCACGACCGGGATTCGCACGGCCGTCGGCGCCCTCGTCCTGGGGCTGTTGACGACGCTTTGGATGATCCTCAAGGAACACATCAAGTAGCCGCACCCCTTATCCGGTAGGAAACAAATGCGCCCTTTTGTTTGAAGGCCGCGTTGGCACTATTGATTGCCGGCGCGGCTTTTATTGTGCCCGTGCGCTCTCACGGCAACGCCGATCTTTGCGCCGAACGCCGGGTGATCGTCTCCATTCTGGGGAGTCACTATCAGGAGCATCTGCATTTCCTGGGCGTTCAGGCTAACGGCCTGAAGGTGGAGCTTTTCGTATCAAACAATGCAAGTTTTACCGTCCTTTTATATCACCCCTCCGGGATGAGCTGCATTATCGCCGCCGGCGAATATTGGCAGGCGTTGGGAAACGGAAAAAGGTCAAACCGGATATAAAAAACAGAACGGAGTCCGACGATGCGATTGAAAAATGACGTGCGTCTGCACGGGATCCGGCCCGAAATCGTCTTCGCGCTGATCGTGAGCGAACAGGTCTATCGCGATTACGGCACGGAGCTGGTCGTAACCTCGGTCATTGACGGGCGGCACATGCCCGGCTCCTTGCACTATGCCGGTTGCGCCGCGGATTTACGCATTCGGGAGTTGCCCGAGGGGAAGGCGCCGCATGTGCGCTTTCAGATCGCCGAGCGTCTGGGCGCCGATTTCGACGTCGCGCTCGAGGCCGATCACATTCATTTGGAATTTCAACCCAAGAAACCTTACTGAAGGAGAAAACCATGTGGACAAAACTATTGACGTTCGTGCCCGGCATACTCGGCTATCTGGCGCAAAAATCGGAAAGCAACCCGAAGGCCGCGCTCGGCGCGACGGGCGGATTGGCCGGCGTATTGGGCGTGTTGACCGCACCGGAGTTTCAGGCGACGGTCCGCAACAGCCTCGCGGATATCCTGGCCGCGGCCGCCGAGATCGTTCGCCACGCGCCGAATGTTGGCGGTTAATTAATGTTGGCGGTTAATCGAGTCGGCAAACGGGAGCGGCGGATCAGAGGCCGCCGATCAGGATCCAGGCGATCGCCGCCGGGGCGATGAATTTACAAATGAACATCCAAGCCCCCGACAGTGGAAACCGATGATGGCCGTTTGCCGTCGCCTCCTCGAGGGCCTTGGCGGAGAAGAACCAGCCGACGAAAAGCGCGATGCAGATGCCGCCGAGAGGCAGAAGAATATTGGCGCTGAGATAATCGAGCAGATCGAAGAAGCTGCGCCCCAAAATCTTATAGTCTTTCCATATGCCGAGCGACAGCGACGCCGGTATGCCGATCAGGAACATGACGATTCCCGAGAACCACGCCGCGCGCTTGCGGCCGAAGCCTTTTTCGTCGACCAGAAACGTCACGACGACTTCCAGCAGCGAGACGGCGGACGTCAGCGCCGCAATGGCCAATAGAATAAAGAAAAGCGGGGCGAAGATGACGCCGCCGGGCATGCTGGCGAAAACAGCGGGCAAGGTGATGAACGTCAATCCGGGTCCCGCGTTGGGGTCGAAACCGAACGCGAATACGGCCGGCAGGATAACCAGGCCGGACAGGAAGGCGATCGTCGTGTCGAGCGAGGTCGTCCACACGGCCGAGCTCGGCAGATGCGTCGTGCGCTCGAGATATGAGCCGTAGGTAATCATGGCGCCCATGCCGATCGATAGTGAAAAGAAAGCTTGCGAGAGGGCGGCGTTGAAGGCCGCGGCATCGAGTTTGGAAAAATCCGGTTCAAGAAAGTAGCTGATGCCCTTCATGGCGCCGGGAAGAGTCAGCGAGCGTGCCAATAGAATAAGAATAATGACGAATAAGGCCGGCAGCAGAATTTTGCACCAGCGTTCGATGCCGTGGCCGATGCCGCCGATAACGACGGCTATCGATAAAACCATGAAAACGGCGTGAAAAATCAGAGGGCGTATCGGATTCTCGATAAAGTTCGAGAAAATGGCGCCGAATTCCCGCGACTCCCCATTTACGAGAACGCCCGAAAGCATTTTCAGGATATACGCCAGGGTCCAGCCGCCGACGACGCTGTAGAACGAGAGGATGACGAAGGCGGCGAGAATGCCGAGGAATCCGACGACGGGCCAGGCACCGCCCTTGAGTTTGGCGAAAGCACCCACGGGATCCTTGCGTGCCGCCCGGCCGATGAGGAACTCGCAGAGCATAACGCTGAGGCCGATCGTAAAAGACAGCGCCAGATACACGATCAGAAAGGCGGCGCCGCCGTGTTGACCGGCCAGATAAGGGAACTTCCAGATGTTTCCGAGTCCGATGGCGGAGCCGGCGGCGGCCAGAATAAATCCTAAACGAGAGCCCCAATGTTCGCGCGGCGTTATCACGAAGTCATCCCCTCGAACAATGTCAAAACATTGCATTCGTCGCGGTCAGGGTAACGATTTCGCGCAGCGAAAGCCAATGTTGCGGTGTCCGGCCCGGGGATTCCTGGATACGAATTCGCCGCGATATGTTGATCGCAGAAAATTCGGCGAATCGTCGTGACCGCCGCCTCGGGTGCCGCGCGGCGCCATGCTATCGGGGTTTTCGCGCCCGTCGTTCGCGCGATAAGGATATTTCCAATATAGACTTCCAACCCACTCGTGGGTGTTGCCGGCCATGTCGAGCACGCCTTCCGGCGTGGCACCGCGCGGCAAGGAGCCGACCGGTATCGTCATTCCCCATCCCGCACCATACCGAGCCCGGGTTGCATCGGGCTCATCATTACCCCACGGATACGTCCTTCCTTCCTTTCCCCTTGCCGCAAATTCCCATTCGGCTTCTGTCGGAAGCCGTTTGCCCGCCCATTTGCAATAATTTCTTGCTCCGAACCAGCTTGCCTCAACGACAGGGTGCTCTTCAAAGCCCGCATCCGCCCGGAATGTATCGTTGACACGGTGAATGCGCGCGTCATCGTCATCATGATCGTACAGGCGGTAATTTTTTTCGTTGGTTTTGCCGCCGGTTGCATTCAGGAATACGGCGAACCGCCTGTTCGTCACCGGCGTTTTATCCAGAAGAAACATTTTGATCGAAACCGCGTGAGCGGGCTTTTCATCGGCAGGGCCGTCGTCGCGCCCCATGGTGAACGTCCCGCCCGGGATTTTAATCATGTCCCCGATATCGACGGTTTCTGCCGCCTCTGCCGAAAAGCCCGAACAGGCCAACAGAAAACCCATGACGATGAAAACACGCACTTTCATGGTCGAAGAACGTCCTTTCGAAAGAACACGGCACGAATTTTCAGGAAACTAAATCAAGCATATTTCGCTGGCGCACCCCAGGTCTCTATCGGCTTCCGCGAGCAGGTCGTGCCAGGATTTGGGAAGCTCGATTTGCCGGCCGACCACGCGGCGCGAATTTCCCTGAAACCAGAAATTGTGCGTCGGGTGATCGCCGCCGGCGACCAGCAGGATCAGGTTTTCCGGTTTTCTGCAGATCGGCCAAGGGTCGAGCGAGGCCGTCTTGACCGTATCGGGATGGGTATCCGCCTCGATCCATTGTCTTAATCCCGTCCTGATCACGTCGGCCTGCGGGATGGCGGAATGTTCCCAAAGATGGTTTTTGATCTTTTCCTTCGACCAGCCGAGCTTTGCGAGCTGGTTCGCCGAGATCGGGGATAACAGCAATCCGCCGGGCGTGCCTTGTTCGTATCCCCGGATGTAGTGGATATTCGGAACCTTGAGGAAATCGACGAGCTTCTCGATGCTTTCGCGGGCTTCCTGCTCAAGGGTTTCTTTCCCG
>JAVJPD010000186.1:0-6394 GCA_040216475.1 Rhodospirillales bacterium | reverse complement strand
TGAAAGTGCCAACTGACGAGCAGGCTTTTGACCTTCGGATGATCGAGGATGGCCTCGATCAGCACCGCGACCTTGTCCTCGTTGGTGGTCGAGGAGTCGGTATGGTTGGCCGGGCGCCCGCCCGCCGCCAGCACCAGATCGTGCTGCAACAGGCTGCTGCCGCCGCCGCCCACGTACATGCCGATGTCGCCGTCGAGTTCGGTGAAGCGCATCATGCCGCCGGGCATCGCCCGGTTCGCCTCCGCGACCCGGCGTTCGCGTTCGGTCAACGGCCGGCCCGCCATCGCCATGCCGCCCGAGTCCGGATCGAGAAACATCGGGTCCTCGAGCGAAACCATGGCGCCGACCAGGCACGGGTTGCCCTCGGCGTCCACCGCGAGCGGGTTGATCTCAAGCGTGATGCCGTCGTTTTCCTGATAGAATTCGAACAGTTTCGAGGCCACCCGGCCCAGCTCGGCAAGACCATCGCCGTCGACGCCGGCCCGGCGCCAAATCGCCTGCGCCTGCGCTTCATCGAGCCCTTTCAGGGGATCGATATCGGCGGCGACGATGGCTTCGGGATCGGTTCGGTGGGTTTCCTCGATATCGACGCCGCCCGAACGGCTCACCAGAACCTGCGGCGGAAAGCTCTCGATGGCGAACGACAGGTAATACTCCTCGGCGATCGGCACCCGGGCCTCGACGTAGACCTGCTCGACCCGGTAGCCGTGAACGGTCCGGCCCAGAATCGAGCGCGCGGCCTCGGCGGCCTCTTCGGGCGTTTTCGCCATCTTGACCGCATCCGCCTTGCCGCGCCGCCCCGTCGGGATCAGCGCCTTGACGACGACGCCGTGCGGCCGGTCTTCGGCGAAACGGGCCGCTTCCTCGGGCGAGGCGGCGACCGCGCCGTCGGGCACGGGCAGTCCGAAGTCGCGCAAGCGCGCCTTCGCCTTATCTTCGGTCAGGCGAAACACGAAAATGCTCCCTGTCGCGTTGAAATCAGCTAGCCGTCTTTACGCAAACGGCCCGGTTAAATCAATACGGCTTCCGATAAAATTTAGGGGCTCGGTTTCCGGGGTCAGCGGCCGCCGTAGTGGATGTAATCGGCCCAGGTCCGCTCCAGCCGGCGCAGCGTCCGGCACGAAGACTCGATCTCGTCTGCCGTGATCTCGTGTTTCACCAGATCGTCGGCGTTTTTCTCCTCGAGCGCCCGAATCTTCTCGACCACCGTCAGGGCTTTTTTCGTCAACTGAATGCGGACGGATCGCCGGTCATGGGAGGAACGCTCCTGATCCAGGTACCCCATATCGGTGAGCTTCTTGATGTTGTAGGATACGTTGGACCCTTGGTAGTAACCACTTTCGACCAAATCCCGGATGACGATTTCCTCTTCGCCGATATTCGCCAGCAGCAGCGCCTGCACGCCGTTGATGTCCTTGATGCCCATGCGATTGAGTTCGGTTCGAAGGACGTCGAGGAAACGGCGGTGCAGCCGTTCGATCAGGCCGGTCAATTCAAGATATTCTTTTTTCACGATCTCTATCCTTCATGTCCCTGAAGTATTGACGTAAGTATAGGTTGAATGATTGGGGCTCACCATACAATGATGACCGTCACACCCTATTCGAATACACCTTTTTATTTATTTGATTTTAAAGGATTTTTCAGGGTCCTGGCAATCTTTCTGACGATCGCGGCCACGTCCTGCGGCGGCCCCGTGCCGACCGAAAGCGAAATGAAAAAAGACATCGAGGAAAACCGCGCCCAGCAGATCGTCCGGGTCGCCAACGCCACCCGCGCCGGCGGCGATTTGCGCAACGCCTTGTCGCTCTATGTCCGGGCGCATCGGATGCAGCCCACCTGGACCGAACCGCTGATCGAGCTCGGCAATACTCATTATACCCTCGGCGAATACGAGGAGGCATCGCGGGCCTATAAGAAGGCGACCGCGGTCGCGCCGAAAGACCTCGAAGCCCGTAAAAGTTACGGCAAAACGTTGATCGCCCTGGAGCGGGCCGAAGAGGCGGCCGAACAGTTCCGCGAAGCAGTTAAGATCGACGCCAAGGACGCGGCCTCCTACAACGGCCTCGGCGTCGCCCTCGACATGCAGGGCAAGCACACGGACGCGCAAAAAACCTACCGAGAAGGGATCAAGAACGCGAAGAACCCCCTGCCGCTGCAAAACAATCTCGCGCTGTCGCTTGCCTTTTCGGGGTCTTTCGACGAAGCCCTCGACACCCTCAAGAAGCTCGCCGAGGACCCGGCCGCGACGCCGCGCAACCGGCTCAACCTGTCTCTGCTCTACGGCCTGCTCGGCGACAGGGAAAACGCGGCCAAAGCGGCCCGCCAGGACCTCACGCCCGAGCAGATCAATAACAATCTGGCGTTCTACCGCCGTCTGCAGGGCATGAGCTCGAAGGAAAAAGCCGCCGCGATTTTCGGCCGCGGCAAGTCCTCGCCCGAAAAATAGTAACGATTAACGCACGCTTCCTTTAAACGTCATTGCCCGGCCGGGGTAAAGGGGGGCAACCCCTTTACCACCGAGGCCCCGGCAATCCAGAAAGTTATAAACTGGATGCCCCGGTCTAAACAGCTAACGCCGGGGCATGACGGATATAGCAAACTCAACGAATTTTTTTCGGATTGGAGGCTTCCTGCACCGATTTCGTCACGCGCATGCAACCGAGTTGCGCACCCGGCAATTTGCTGGCTGTCCCCTTACCGAACCGTCTTCCGCCCAAAACGACCCGGAAATCCTTCACGGCCCGTTCGCCGAGCGAACGGTTGACGTAATCGACGAGCAGGTGTTTCGACCTATTCGCCACGAGACGGTCTTTGACCATCCGCAACGGGTCTTGCAACAAGGCCTGATTGACGGCGTCGCGCACCCGCGGCACCACGCGGCAGACGGATTGGACGTGATCGTCGCGATGCACGTGCAGGTAAACCGTTACCGACTTGGTTTGCTGTGCGCCGTTTTCGTAAACGACGGGCACCATGAACAGCTTCAATTGAACGGCGATGGGCTCTCCAACCACGGAGGCCGTGCTGCCGGCCGCGAGGCCCGCAAGCAAAATCCCCAAAGTCCCAAGGCCGGCGATCCGGGCCTGATGACGCATTTATCCTCTCCTGGCTCTTTTTAAAGAATCGGCCAGTCTGGATTAATGCCCGGAAATGCTTAAGAAATCGTAATCGCCTGAATCGGCGGAACGCCTACTCGACCATCACGAACGCGGCGTCGCCCAATCCCGGCAGGAAGGCGACCGCGTTATCCTCGATCTCATAAATGCCTTTTTTGCCGGCGATGAAATGAATATCGGCCGACGCGCCAGAGGCAATCGTCACCGCGGCAATGCATCGGCGCTTGGACTCTTGGCCCGCGTTGGAGACCTTCGCGATACCCAATGTCATAAAGAAATCCTTGCCGGCGATCGAATGCGAGACCTTGTCCGTATTGGTCACGCGCAAAATGTAGGCTTGCCCCTGCTGCAGGCGCACGATCTTCGGTTCGAACATGTCCGTATTGACGTGAAACGCCCGATGATACCGCTCCGTGGTGTAGGTGCGGTCCTCGTCGGGCACCGGCAGGGATATCGTGTCGTAGTCTTTCTTCCGGATTTTCAGGGAAACGGTTTTGGCTTTCGACCAATCCGCCGACGCGGCTGCCTTGGCGGTGCCTTCGTCGCACCAATGGCCCGGTATCCACGCGATGCCGTCACCGGTCCCGAATGCGCAAGACGATAAGGATAGCGCCAAAAGCGCCGAAACCGCCGAAAGCCGACGTGCCATGATCGATCCCCCTCCCGTTCGATACCCGCAGTATCGAAAAAAGCGGCCCTGAAACCAAGGGAAATCCGGTCATCGGGCGCAAATAAACGGCGCCGTCAGTCTGCCTTCAGGTCCGGCGTGCCTCATGGCCGCATCCGGAAACGGAAGCACCGGGGGCATGACCTTTCGGCCTTCCCCCGGTGTCCCAGCCGAGCCGTCGGACCCCACTCTCTCGACTCGGCAAACCCTATCGCGGCGTTTCCCTAAAACATCGTCAGAACCGCGACATAAATCCGTCGATCGCCCGCAGGATGGCGGGCCCCAGCAACACCACGAACAACGCCGGCATGATGAACACGACCAGCGGCACCGTCAGGGTCGCGGGCAGCTTGGCGGCCTTTTCCTCCGCCTTCATCATGCGTTCGCTGCGAAACTCCGACGACAGCACCCGCAGCGACTGCGCCAAGGGCGTGCCGTATTTTTCCGTCTGCATCAGCGTGTTCACGACGCCCCGGATCGAAGGAATGTCGGCCCGCTTGATCAGGTTGCTCAAGGCCTGGCGGCGCTCGTTGAGAAAACCGAGCTCGATGGCGGTCAGCGCGAATTCGTCGGCAATCTCGGGGTACGACCGCCCCATTTCGTCGGCGACCCGGTTCAACGCGGCGTCCAACCCCAGCCCGGCCTCGACGCAGATCACCAGCAGATCGAGCGCGTCGGGCAACCCCTTCAGCAATTGCCGGCGGCGTTTCTGCACCGCGTTGGTGATCAGCACTTCCGGCAGATACGCACCGACGATCACGGCCAGCATCGCAATCGGAATTTTGGCGACCGGCGGCATCGCGAGTGCCTGGCCGCCATAGAGGAACAGCAACGCAATCCCACCGAACACGAACGGCAGGCTGATTTTGAGGAAGAAATACGTCACCAAGGCGTCCTTCGAGCGCCAGCCCGCCTGCGCCAGGCGCAACGACGTTTTCGCCGCCTGCTCCGAGCGCAGCAGGTTCAGGCGGTCGATGAAACGGTGCATGGCGCCCATCGCCATCAGCTTGCGGGCGCGATGGCCGGCCGGGGCCAGCAGATCGGAACGGATAGCCTCGCGATGGCTGCGCAGGGTTTTCAGCCGTCCGGCCATCGGATCGCGCACCATGAGCGCGGTCCACACGGCGTAGAGCGTTATCAGCACGGCGGACCCGGCGCTGAAGCCGATGCGCATTTCCGGCGTGATCGCGTTCAGCATGTCGAATAATTCGCTCATATTTCGAACCGCACCATTTTGCGCATGACCAGAATGCCCATGCCCATGATCAACAGAACCCCGACCAACATCGAACGGCCGCGCGGATCGGTGAACAGATCCATCGCGTAATCGTTGTTCAGCAGGAAGATGATCCCGAACATGATGAACGGCAGCGAGCCCAGGATCATCGCGCTCGCGCGCGCTTCCGAGGACATCGCCTTGATCTTGAGTCTCATCTGATGGCGGCGGCGCAGGATGTCGGACAAATTCGCCAGCGTCTCGGCCAGGTTACCGCCGGTTTCCTTCTGCACCGACAGACTGATCACGAAGAATTTGAACTCCTGAATGCCCAAACGGTCGGACGCGTCCCACAGCGCCTTATCCATGGTCGTGCCGAATTTGATCGCGTCCGCGACCAGGCGGAACTCGTGCCCCACCGGATCGGCCATCTCCTGGCCGACCGAGGCGAGCGACTCGGTCACCGGCAGGCCGGAGCGCAGGCCCCGCACCATCAGATCGATGGCGTCGGGGAAAATGTCGTTGAACGCCTTGGTGCGCCGGTCCGCCTGCCAGCCGACGAACTTATGCGGCAGGCCGATGCCCGCGGCGATTCCGATCGCCAACGAAATGAACCAGGACAGGCCGCCGAACCTGAACGCGACCAGAAACACGAGGCCAAGCAGGATCACGTTGATCGCGCCGTAGGCGCCGACGGAAATGTTGCGCCCGGTGCGCGCCAGCCGGTCCTTCAGCATCGACTTGCGCGGCAGGAACCGCAGCACGAGGCGGTCCAACAGCGGCGTTCGGCTCGCGTCCGTCCGCTTCGCGCTCAGTTCGTTCGGATTGCCCGGACGGCGGGCGCCGGCGAGATCGCGCAACCGCCGCCCCACGACGGCGGCGCGCGTCTCGATCGAGGCGCGCGGCTTCAAGATCGTCGCGCGCATCGTCAAGCCGATGCAAACGAAGAAGAACAGGATGCCCGCGAACAGGGCGACGGTGATCGGATCGAGCATGCTCACGACATCGCCTCCATGAGGGCGCGGTCGAGCCCGAAGTAGGCCGCGCGTTGCAGGAAGTGCGGGCGCAGGCCGGTCGATTTGAACTCGCCGATCAACCGGCCGTTCGAGTCCTCGCTCTTGAACTCATACGTGAACAAGTCCTGCGTGGTGACGACCTCGCCTTCCATGCCGACGACCTCGGTGACGGAGGTAATCCGCCGCACGCCGTCGCGCATCCGCGCGATCTGTACGATCATATTGACCGCGCCGGCGATTTGCGCCCGAACCGCTTCGTTGGGAAGCTTCACCCCGGCCATGGCCACCATGTTCTCCAGCCTGGTCAGACATTCCCTCGGTCGGTTGGCGTGAATGGTGCACATCGAGCCGTCATGGCCCGTGTTCATGGCCTGGA
>JAVJPD010000185.1:0-6714 GCA_040216475.1 Rhodospirillales bacterium | reverse complement strand
CGAAGGTTTCGGGGACCGTGCCGCGAATGTCATATTCGCGCAAAATGGTCGGATCGATACGAACCCCCGGTGACGGTTTGGCGCCCGGCATCTATTTCGGCTCCCGCGCCGGCCGCCCGATGCTGACGTACGTGAACCCGGCGGCGGCCATCTCGTCGGGTTTGTAAATGTTCCGCAGATCGACCAGGACCGGCGATTTCAGCAACGATTTGACGCGCTGGATATCGAGGGCCCGGAATTCGTTCCATTCGGTGACGATGGCCAAGGCGTCGGCGCCGTCCATCGTATCGTAGGCGTTGTCGCACCAGACCACGTCGTCGAGCATGGTCTTTGCTTCCTTCATCGCTTCCGGATCGTACACCCGCACCGTGGCACCGGCTTTTTGCAACGCAGGCACGATTTCGAGGCTCGGGGAATCGCGCATGTCGTCGGTGTTGGGCTTGAACGCGAGGCCGAGCACCGCGACCGTCTTGCCCTTCACCGATCCGCCGCAGGCGGCGATGATCCTGTCGGCCATCTTGCGTTTGCGCCGGACGTTGTAATCCGCGACGGTCTCGACCAATTCAAGCGGCGATCCGGCGTCCTGAGCGGTCCGAACCAGGGCCAACGTATCCTTCGGAAAGCACGAGCCGCCGAAGCCGGGGCCGGCATGCAGAAACTTGCTGCCGATGCGCCCGTCGAGGCCGATGCCCTTGGCCACGTCCTGTACGTCCGTGCCGACCTTTTCGCACAGATCGGCGATTTCGTTGATGAACGTGATCTTGGTGGCGAGAAACGCGTTGGCGGCGTATTTGATCAGCTCGGCCGTCTGGCGGGTGGTGAACAAAATCGGCGTTTCGAGCAGATACAGCGGCCGATAAAGCTGGCGCATGACCTCCTGGGCGCGCGCGCTGGCGGTGCCGATCACAACCCGGTCGGGACGCATGAAATCGTTGATGGCCGACCCCTCGCGCAGAAACTCGGGATTGGACACCACGTCGAACTCGGCATCGGGCCGGGTTTCCCGGATGATCTTCTCGACTTCGTTGCCGGTGCCGACCGGCACGGTCGACTTCGTCACCACCACCGTGTAGCCGTCCATGGCCCGGGCGATTTCCCGCGCGGCGTCGTAAACGAAACTCAAATCCGCATGGCCATCGCCCCGGCGGCTCGGCGTCCCGACCGCGATGAAAACGGCCTGAGCCTGTTTCACCGCTTCGGATAGGTCCATCGTAAACGACAACCGGTCCGCCTTGACGTTCTTTTCCAGCAAATCCTCCAGCCCGGGTTCATAAATCGGAATCTCGCCCTTGTTGAGACGCGCGATCTTGCCTTCGTCCTTGTCGACGCATGTGACGTCGACGCCGAATTCGGAAAAGCAAACACCCGAGACGAGGCCGACATAGCCGGTACCGATCATTGCCACATTCATGCGGAGTTCCTTTAAGTTCCCGTAATTCGGTTATGAAATCGTAATGGATAAAACATTCATGCTTCAGAGACGGCTCACAGATAGTCCTTCAGCATCGCCTTCACGCTCGGGCCGATATCGTCCTGGGCGACGGCAAAAGCGACGTTCGCCTTGATAAACCCTTCCCGGTTGCCGCAGTCGAACCGTTCGCCCTTGAAGCGAAGACCGTGGAACGGTATGTCGCCGATGGTTTTGGCCATGGCGTCCGTCAGCTGAATCTCGTTGCCGGCGCCGCGCTCCTGCCTGTTCAGAATGGCGAACACTTCGGGCTGCAGAATGTAGCGCCCGATGATCGAAAGCGTCGACGGCGCCTCGGCGGGATCGGGCTTCTCGACCAGCCCCTTGGCCCGGGCCAAACGGCCGTCGTCCTCAACGACGTCCAGAACGCCATAGCGATTTGTGTGTTCGCGCGGCACGTCTTCCGCCGCGACGACGTTACCGCCGACATTTTCGTAAACTTCCATCATCTGACGCAGGCAACCCGGTTCGGCCAAAATCAGATCGTCCGCCAACAGCACGGCGAAAGCCTCGTCGTTCACGAACGAACGCGCGCACCACACCGCATGGCCCAACCCCAACGGCTGTTGCTGGCGGGTATAGCTGATCTGCCCCGGTTTCGGCATCCATTTGACGATGGATTCGAGAGCTGCCGTCTTGCCGCGTTCGCGCAGCGTTTCCTCGAGTTCGACGCAATGATCGAAGTGATCCTCGATCGCGGTCTTGCCACGGCCCGTCACGAAAATCAGTTCCTCGATTCCGGCGTCTAGGGCTTCCTCGACCGCGTATTGAATGAGCGGCTTGTCCACGACCGGCAGCATTTCTTTCGGGATCGCCTTCGTGGCCGGCAGGAAACGGGTCCCCAATCCGGCGACGGGAAAAACAGCCTTGCGAACGGGCTTCGGCATTGAGGTGCGCTCCGGTAGTCCTAAAAAAACGCGGTAAAACCGCGATCTCCACGATTCAGGGCCGGGTCTTTGTGCCACAGCCGGCACGGCCCCGCAACCCGCGGTAAACCAAGCCCTATTTTGTTCACAGGGGGTTCGAGAACCCCGGCCAAAGCGTTAGGGCCGCCCCAGCAACACGTCCTTGGCGCGATTGATCTGCGCCGCCAGATAGGACGAGCCGCCCTTGTCGGGGTGCAGATTCGCGATCAGGCGCTTATAGGCCTCGCGGATCGCCGCCTCGGATGCCCCCGGCTCGAGCCCCAAAACCTCGTAGGCTTCGTCCCGGGTCATGGCGCCGCTGTCCGCAAAGCCGCCCGAAGCGTGACCGGAACCGCCCCCGGATGCCCCCGACTGCCCTTGTTCCCATTCCCGGGTCTTGTCGCGCCAATCCGGTTCGCGCCGGTCGAGATAGGCCGACAGGACTTGCGCCGACTCCTCGTCCTGTCGAAGCCATTGCCCGAGCAACACGAGAAGATCGTTCAAGGCAAGGTCGTCGAGGCGTCTGCCCGCATAGGGCCCTTCGATCACCTCGCCCGTCATTTCGCCGCTGTCGTGATCGAGGCTCATACGCAGGAATCGGGTTTGCACGCCGGAGGTTTGCCCGCTGCCGACGCCCGCTTGGCCGCGCGCCATGCGGGAAAAATTCTTGGCCATCCGCCCGAAGGCGCGGGCGCGCAAGAACCAGGGCAGCAAAATCGGCAGGCTCATCAGCGCCCAGCTGAGCCGCCCGGTCACGGCAAGAAACCCGATGACGAGAATCAGGACCGCGAACACGACCCACTTCAGTACCGTCAGGATTTGATGCGGCTTGGCGGCGGTGAACCAATTGCCGGCCAACAGCAAGCCGACCAGGATGGCAACCCCCAACACCCAATAGGCAATCACATCAGGCCCCTTTGTTGACCTGATGCGCGATCTGCAACACGGCACCGCCCCGGCGCTTCGCCAGATCGCTCAGCGCCAACCGTCCGCCGGCGGCATACACGGCGACGGCGCTCAACAGCTCCTTCAACACCTGCGGACTGGTCGCGTCGAAATGGCAGAACGCGCCGTTGGTCAGCTTCGCGATCTGTTTGAAACCGAACTCGGCGAGCGGATCGCTGCCTTCCTGGAACATGAAGACCGGCACGCCGAGCAATCCCAATTCGCCCGCGACCTTGCCCAGCTTGTCGACGTCTTCCTCGAGACAATCGCCGACGTAGACCATCGCGTTCACCTTTTTTTTCTTGGTTTCGTTCACGGCGTGCTTCAACACCTTGCCGATCTGGGTCTCGCCGGCCATGCAGAACACCGACGTCATCAGACGCAGCAAATCAGCGGCCTTGGAAAGCCACGGGCTGACCTTGAACTCGCCGAAACCGCGAAAGAACGCAAGCTGGATTTCGAGCCCGCCGAGATTGGCCGTCTCGACGAACATTTCGCCCTGCAATTGCGCCGCCCGGTCCCAGGTCGGCTGGCGGCTGGCGGTCGCGTCCAGGGCGAAGATCAGGCGGCCGCGCTCGCCCGCGCGGGTCGTGACCGGCGTCGCCGCCACCTTGCGCAGGAACGCGTCGACGTCGCGAGACGAGTTTTGCACGTCTTTAGAGGATCGCTTTACCTCCCTCGACGCCTTTTTTCCCGGAACCTTTTTGCCGTCGCCTGCCATATCCGCCTCAACTCAATTCTCTAGAAATAGTGACAAAAATCACCACTGGCCAGCGTTCAATCGACGATCCCGCGAGGGATTGAATTTTCCGCGCGTTTTCCCCTTATTTGCGTTAAGCTGATCAGCCGAATCCCAGGCCATGCGGCCTTTCCCGACGACCGGAACCGTGACCTTATTCCCTTGCTCTCTCTTGAACGACAATACCCGCTATACCTGCTATGACAGAAACCGTTGATTGCGCCGTCATCGGCGCCGGCGTCGTCGGACTGGCGATCGCCCGGGCCCTGGCCCGAGAAGGCCGCGAGGTGATCGTTCTCGAATCCGAGGACATGATCGGCACCGGCACCAGCTCGCGCAACAGCGAGATCATCCACGCCGGAATCTACTACCCGAAAAACAGCCTCAAGGCGCTGATGTGCACCCGCGGCAAGTGGCTTCTCTACGAATATTGCGAAAGCCACGGCGTCGAACACAAACGGATCGGCAAGATCATCGTCGCCACGACCGCGGAGCAAATCCCGGGCGTCGAAAAACTTCGCGCCAGCGCCGAAGCGAACGGCGTCGACGATCTCGAATGGCTCGACGAGACGGCCCTCAAACGCCTGGAGCCGGACCTGCGCGGGGTTGCCGGGGTCCTGTCCCCCTCGACCGGCATCATCGACAGCCACGGCCTGATGCTCGCCTATCAGGGCGACGCCGAGGACGCGGGCGCCATGATCGCCTTCAACAGTCCGGTCGTGAGTGGCTCGGTCGAGAAAGACGGGATCACGCTCAACATCGGCGGCGCCGAACCGATGACGCTGCTTTGCCGCACCGTCGTCATCAGCGCCGGGCTTTACGCGCAAAAAGTCGCCGCCGCGATCGACGGAATCCCGAAGGAGCACATCCCGCCCTGTTATTTCGCTAAGGGCAATTACTTCACCTTGACCGGCCGGGCGCCGTTCTCGCGCCCGATCTATCCGATCCCGGAAGCCGCCGGGCTCGGCGTGCATCTGACCCTCGATCTCGGTGGACAGGCCAAATTCGGCCCCGACGTGCAATGGATCGAGAAAATCGATTATACGGTCGACCCGGCGCGCGGCGAAAAATTCTACGCCGCGATCCGGACCTATTGGCCGGGCCTGCCCGACGGCGCCCTGCAACCCGGTTACGCCGGTATCCGGCCCAAAATCCAGGCCCCCGACGAAGCCGCCAAGGACTACATGATCGAGGGCCCCGCCGAACACGGCGTTAACGGATTGGTGAACCTTTTCGGGATTGAATCGCCGGGCCTGACGTCTTCCCTCGCCATCGCCGAGGAAGTCGCGGCCAAATTGCGCTAAGATGGATTCAAGCCGGCGGCATTTCAGGGATCACGGCCGGTACGTTAGGGTCATATGATCGAACGCACGACATTTAGGACATGCCTGCTGGTTGCGGCGCTCGCCGTAATGCCCTTTTCGACCGCGTCCGCCGACGAGCCTGGCCGAACCGCCCCCCTCCAACTCGCGCAACAGGTGCCGCCCACATCGCAAACGCCGCCGCAGGGCCGCGTGCGGATTCAAGGCAAGGATCAGGAACAACCGCAAGAACCGCTGCCCGCGCTTTCCCCTTCGGACCCCCGTGAGGCCATGCGCCAATTCGTGCAGTCCATCACGACGTATGTCCGCAGCCAGAAACGGAATTTCCACGTCATGACCGAAGGCGGCCTGGAGCTGCTGATCAAAAAAAATCCGGTCGACGAAAAAATCGTGGCGCCGGCGCGCACTTACATGCGCTCGCTTGACGGCATTCTCGTCAACGGCCTGTTTTACGGCGGCGAAGCGTTCGGCCAGCCGACCGACAAGAAAATCCTGGAAACCCGGCTGCCGCTCGTCAATTGGGCGCAGACCAACGGCCTCAAGGTCCTCGTCATCGATTACGCCAAGTCGCCGCGCGAAATAGACGAAGCCCTCAAGCTCAACCTTGCCCGGGGATTCGTGCCGTTCGCCGCCAACACGCCGCGCAACATCCTGAACGATCTGCCGGGTTACCCGTCCCGGCCGGTGCGGGAAAATCCGAAAAGCATCCTGTCGCTCAAGGACGTACAGAACTTTCTCTATCTGCGCGAAACCGGTAAATTCGGACGCCAGGACGAATTCTCCCTGCACCTGCACGATTCCAACTACGATCTCGTGGTCGTCGACGTCTTCCACAACCGCGCGCCGCTCTCGAAACAGGCGGTCGAAACCCTGAAATTCAAGAAAGTCGGCGGCCGCCGATTGGTGTTCGCCCATGTCGATATCGGCACCGCGGCAAGCTACCGTTATTATTGGAACGCGCGCTGGCGGGAGGGATCGCCGCCGTGGATCAAGGCGCCGCTGCCGAGCGATCCGGACCGCTATTACGTCGAGTTCTGGCAGCCGGAGTGGCGGCGGCTGATATCGGGCAATCCGAAATCCTATATTTACGGAGTCATCGCCCAGGGCTTCGACGGCATCATTCTGGAAGGCGTCGACGCCTACCGGTTCTTCGAGGGGGCCGGAACCGAGGGCGGCGCAGGCGGCGGCGCGCCGTTTTAATCGAAAACGGGCATGACGTGCGTCAGTTGACGGAAGGTTCGACCGACTCGATGACGAAGCCATCCTGCTTGGGATAACGCTGCGATGCCAACGAACGGGCTTCGCGGGCATCCTTGGCGACGATGCCGTAGGTCT
>JAVJPD010000184.1:0-1008 GCA_040216475.1 Rhodospirillales bacterium | reverse complement strand
TGCGCAACAAACGGCCGCTGCACCTGGCGCCGACCGAATACCATCGTCATCGTGACGCACTCGATGCAGCAGGCGGCGCGGGTCTCGCAGCGAACGGCCTTCTTCCACTTGGGGTATTTGGTCGAGCACGGCGAAACCGAACAGATTTTCACCAACCCCGAAGACGAACGGACACAGGATTATATCACCGGCCGGTTCGGTTGAGCCGGGCCCCTTATTGGACAGAGAGAACCCGTCATGGCGCAGGAACATACCGTCAAATCCTTTGATGAAGAGCTGAACCGGCTTGAGAACGTGCTGGTCGAAATGGGCGGCATGGCGGAAGTGCAGCTTGCCGATGCCATCGACGCCTTGGCCAAGCGCGACGAGGAAAAAGCCGCCAAGGTCGTGGCCAACGACAAACGCATCGACGAATTGGAGCGCGAGGTCGATTCCCTGGCGATCCGATTGTTGGCGCTGCGCCAGCCGATGGCCGACGATCTGCGTTCGGTCGTGACCGCCTTGAAGACCGCCAGCATCGTCGAGCGGATCGGCGATTACGCCAAAAACGTCGCCAAGCGGACCGCGGTCATTTCGCAAAAGCCGCCGGCGGGCACGATTCAATCGATCGCGCGCATGGGCGCCATGGTGCAGGGCATGATCAAGGACGTGTTGGACGCCTATGTCACCCGCGACGTCGCCAAGGCCAACGACGTTCTGCAGATCGACGAGCGCGTCGATCTGCTCTACACGAGCCTGTTTCGCGAGTTCCTGACCTACATGATGGAGGACCCGCGCAACATCACGCCGTGCACCCACTTGCTGTTCGTCGCGAAGATTTTGGAGCGGATCGGCGATCACGCGACCAACATCGCCGAGAACGTGCATTTTCTCGTCAGCGGCGAATTGCCCGAGGAAGAACGCCCGAAGGGGCAGCAATCGATTTACGAGGTGGAACCCTCGTAAGTGTGGCGTTGTTTTAAGGAGGACCGGTGACCGTGAAACCGTTGGTTCTGATCGTCGAGGACG
>JAVJPD010000183.1:0-4086 GCA_040216475.1 Rhodospirillales bacterium | reverse complement strand
GGGCGCCGTCGGCGCCGAGCCGAGGCCGGCGACGCGGGTCGCCTGATGGCGCCGGTTCAAGGTGACCGCGCCGGCACCGTTGCTCACGGACAACTCGCCGATGCTGCCGTCGGCATCCTCGAGCAGCATCACTGTGAGCGGCCGATTGGTTTGATAGTGTACGCCGAAGGTCGTACCGCGGATGCCGATGGTGGCGACCGGCGTGCGGACGGTCATGGCGTTCGGGTTCATCTTGGCGATCTGGCCGCTGGCGAAAACCAGCACGCCCTTGAGTACGGAAACGGTCTCGGAGCCTTGCCGCGCGGCCGGATCGTAAACCAGCTCATCGAGCAGCAGTTGCGAGTCCGGTCCCAGTGAAGCGGTCGACTGGTCGTTGAAGACGACCACGGATGCGCCGGTGCGTCCGGTAACGAGTTGATCGCCCCGGTAGACGGTCAGGCCGGGCCGCAGCGTTTCATGGGTGCCGTCGGAATGACGGACAGCGGCCGGGTCCTGCGCGGTTTCGATGACGCCGATCGGCGTGCCCCAGGCGGCGGATCGGACCGTTTGCGCCTTGTCCCGTTTGATCTCGTGCGAACCGATTCCGTCGCCGTGAATCCGCACTTGCCCCGGATCGGCGAAGGCCGAACCGGCCGTTGCGAACACGGCAAAGGAAAAAACGAATGCGAACGAAAGCATTCGTGCCGGTCGATGCCGAAGAAAGCGGAAAAGCATAAAACCCTGTCCAGGGAACGGCGTCGTTCCCTCCGATGGCTATACTTTCCCCGATTAAGCACTGCCCCCCAAGTGGCGGTATGAGGGAACTATTATTGTTGGACGTGATTGTAGGGAGATCGGGGCTTCCGGCACATTATGCTAAAGTATAATTCTGTGGGTAAGTATTGGGACGAATATCCTAATTTCTACATTCCGGCGATTTTATGAGAATTTCCTCCTGATATTGGGGGGCAAAAGTAAAGTCGAGGGAAAAGGGAGATCGCAATGGATTTCGGAATCGAAGGCAAACGGGCGCTGGTTTTGGGCTCGAGCGCGGGCATGGGGCGCGGCGTCGCCGAGGCCATGCGTAAGAACACGCCGATGCGCCGCGACGGCACGGTCGAGGAAATGGCGGCGACGGCGGCGTTCCTCGCCAGCCGGCAAGCGGGTTACATCACCGGTTCCGTGATTCGCGTCGACGGCGGCAAGGCGCAGAGCAACCTGTAGGCTTTAAGCGATCAAACCGGCACGGCGCCGCGCACCACGGTACGGTGCAGGATGCGCCGGTGTTTGTCCATGTCGTAGGTGTCGGTCGCGCGGTGCAGCAGGCAGCGGTTGTCCCACATCACCAGATCGCCGGGCCGCCAACGGTGGCGGTAGATGAAGCGTTCTTGGGTCGCGAAATCCTGCAACTCTTTTAAGAGTCGTTCGCCGTCCGCACGCGGCCAGCCCTCGACGTGCGAGGCATGGGTGCCGATGTAAAGCGACTTCGCGCCGGTCGCCGGATGGGTTCGCACCAAAGGATGCACGACCGGCGGCGCATCGCGCTTCTCCTGCTCGGTCGCCGGCTTGGAGCCGGATTTCTCGCGCGAGCGTTCCCAACTGTGCACCATGCGCAAAGTCCCGATGCGCGCTTTCATGTCATCGCTCAGGGCGGCGTAGGCCGCCTGCATGTCGGCGAATTCGGTGTCGCCGCCCTCGGGCGGCACCTCGACGGCGAACAGCAATGTCGCCAGCGACGGCACCGCCATGTAGGACTTGTCCGTGTGCCAGGCGTAATTACCCTTGTTGGTGAGCGCGCGCGCCGGTTTTCCGTCGGGGCCCAGGTTGTTGACGACGTGCAGGTGCGGGAACTCATGCCCCCTGAAATCGGCGTTCACGTGCGGCTCCAACTCGCCGAAGGTTTCCGTGAACGCGATCTGCTCGGCCTTGCTTAAGTGCTGATCGCGGAACACCAGCACGTGATCGCGGTTGAAGGTTTCGAGTATGGCATCGCGCAGGTTTTCGCCGACGGGCCGCGACAGATCGAGACCGACGATCTCGGCGGCCATCAGCGGCGACAAAGCGCGCCGGGTGAAGGGCGCATTCGGCGCGGGCCGTTTCGCCGATGATAGATCGAGGGATTCCACAGGCATATCTCGCAAACGTTTTCCGATACGGATTGTATGACCGATTAAAGCCAAAGCCCGGAAGAATGGCAACTAACGGTGTACCGGGCCGGATTTCCGGCTCTTTTCGCGGTTCGATAGGACGCGGATGATTTCAAACCGGGGAGGGAGTATAATCGTCGCACCTGTTTTTCCTCGCGACGGGTGTCGTCACGCATGGGGCGTCGAGGGTCGTTAGGGAAGGGCAATGAAAAACATTTTCCTGTCCGTTATTTTTTTCGTCTTCGTTCTGGCGCTGCCGGTCGCCGCTGCGGCCGAGTCGCCGCCGGTCGATCTGCGGGGCAAGAAGGGGATCGTCGATCCCCGGGATCTGAAAAAATCCGATCCCAAGGAGCGTGGTTTACGCATCAAGGAACCGCCGCCGCCGGAACGGCGAGAACGCCCGAAAACCGATACCCCGCCGAAAAGCCCGCCGACCGACGAAGGCAACGGTCCGCGGCGCAAACAGCTTCCGGTTCCGATCGATCCGCGGCGCGGCGGCGGGCCCATTCGCATTCCCGGGCGCTGAGGCGGCATCTTATTTAAGTCTGAGGTATTGGATGGCGGTAATGGTGCCGGCGGCAGGAGTCGAACCCGCGACCTACTGATTACAAATCAGTTGCTCTACCAACTGAGCTACGCCGGCGCCGATGAGCGGAACCATAGTCCCGGCGGCGGGATCGGGCAAGCACCGGGCAAGCACCGGGCAAGCAACGGGCAAGCACCGGGCAAGCGCCGGGGAATCAGTTCCCGAAAACCTTTTTGAGGAGATCCGTCGTGCGGGCCGCCGGGTTCTGCCGGATCGCCGCTTCCTCCTTGGCGAGGTAGTGGAAGATGCCGTCGATGCCCTTGCCGACGACGTGGCCGGTCAGGTTCGCCTTCGCGTCGGGCACGAAGGGAATGGCCTTGTACTGGCTGATGACTTTATCGTAAGCCCGGATCGCGCCGACCTCGGACAGGCTTTGGTCGATCACCGGGCGCATGGCATCCGCGAGGGGGCCCGACATCTTGCCCTGGAAATATCGCGTCGCGGCGTCGTTCGGGCCGTTATAGATTTTCTTCGCGTCGTCCACGGTCATTTTCGCAATCGCGTCGACGAACAGATCCCTGGCCTTCGGCGTGGCGACCTCGGCGGCGCGATTGAGCCGCGTTTCGAGGTCGGCGAGCATCGCGCCCATGCCGAGCCGTTCGAGCGTCGTCTTGACGTATTGCAGGCTGTCGGGCAACGGGATGCGGATGGCAGGATCGGCGTTGAACCCGTCGGCCTTGCCGAGCTTGGCGACGACGTTCCCGGTGCCGACCTTGAGCGCGTCCTTCAAGCCCGCGCCGATGTCGCCGAGGGACAGGCTGCTTGTCGGATTCCCCGTCGATCCGGAGTCCTTTTGGCCGAAGCCGCCCAACATTTCCTGGCCCTTCTTCATCCAATCCGTTTGCGCCGAGGCCGGTAAAACGGCGAACGACAGGGCGGCAAAAACAATGACGGCGAGACGATTGAACGGCATCGGGAAACTCCTTGTGAAAACCTGCTCTTCTTTTTAGCGCCGGTTCCATAACCCCGCCATGCTTTGTTGCCGGATCGTCTCTAAGTGTTTTCCCCAAGGGAGGGCGGCTCGGGTCCGCGGGCCGCGGGGTCTTGCGTTGCCACAGTCTTGCCACGATTGTCCGTACACTCGAACCCTGGGGGCCTCGCGATCGAGGAAATCGGGTTTCGAAGGTACGGGTGAGATGCGATCCGGATTAAGTTTTACCGCGGCATGTTTTCTTATCGTCGCGGCGCTGCAAGCCGGGGCCGTGGAGCCGGCGGCGGCCCGCACGGACGGCACGGACGGTACGGCCGGGGCGTCCGCCGGGAAGACGACGCTGCCGGCCAAGCCGGTGCGCTTGATCGTCCGGCAATCCGGACGATGTGTCGGTAAGAACAGCGGTTTGAAAAACGGCGTTCCGGCCCGTTTGCAGACGTGTG
>JAVJPD010000182.1:0-26889 GCA_040216475.1 Rhodospirillales bacterium | reverse complement strand
ATCAGAACGATTGGAAAAACGAAGACCGGATGCGGTAAATATTCCCGTAGGCCACCGGTTATGCGCCACTCGCGAATCTGGATCAACAGTCCGAAAGAACCGATGGCGATGATCGTCCAAGATAACCAGCTGATCGGTATGAACAGGAGGCCATTTCCGATAAACAGGAAAAGCGGTATCGTAAACGCGCCGACGGCAAAGCGCAGCCCTGTGCCGGGGAGTCGGGTGAAAGCACCCAGCCCAATCATTACGGGAAAAAAAATGAGTAGGATTTCGAGCATTTGACGGCGGAGCGACCGAATGAAAGACGGACAGGGGAAAAGATATTTGTTGGTGTTGATGTGCCGAACGTTAGGTATAATTCATCGTTCCGAGAAATTCACTTAAAAAACGCCGACTTTTTTGCCATTTATTGAACGCTTTTAGCTGAATTATGCCTCTAGAAAACCCGACACAACACATCGTTGTGACAGGTGCCTCCGGTTATATCGGTGCATCCTTGGTTGAGGTGTTATTGCAGCAGGGTTTTTACGTAACGGCGCTCGGGCGCTCCCGTGGAAATGGTTCCGGCCACCCTCACTTTCGATTGATTGAATGGGATTTGACCGCCCGGCCCCCGGCAGAGGCATTTGCGGTCTCTGCGCGTTTCGGCAAGCCCATTGCCGTTATTCATCTTGCGCATAAGTGGCAGTCGAATTCATGTGAAGAAATTGATGAGAATTACCAAGCTACGCAAGAGTTGCTTGCCCTATCTCGGTCATGCGGCATCGCAAAGTTCATTTTTGCCTCTTCGATGTCGGCCCGTCACGATGCCCTTAATCGTTATGGGCGGGTAAAGGCCCGTATCGAAGAATTACTCTTCGGGCCGGGAGAAATCGCCGTGCGAATCGGCATGGTCTATGGCGGTGCCGAACGAGGCTTGTGGGGAACACTTTGCGACTTGGTCGGCCGGACGCCGATTTTACCCATGGTTCAGCCGGGAACGTTGGTGCAGCCGATTCATATCGATGAAACGATTACTGGACTTATTCGGTTGGCGACAACTCATGATGGCACCAAACCTATGATGGCGTTCGGGGCCGATGAACCTGTTCCTTTTTGCGTGTGCCTGCGGGAGATTGCCCGCTATCGATACGGGAAATCATTGAAGATTATTCCGATCCCGCTATGGCTTGCTTTGACAGCGGTTAAAGTTGCGGGCGTACTGCCGTTCTTCCCCGCCCGACTGGAACAACGCATCTTGGGGCTTGCCGGCCTTAAAACACTCCCAAGCCAATCGGATATGAACTTTCTTGGCTTGAATTTAAAACCATTTACATGCGCTTTGCATGATGACATGAAGAGAAAACCGCGTCCGCTGATCGAAGAAGGTCGGATACTTTTCAAATACGGTTTTCGGGCGGAGCCTTCTTGCCGGTTTTTGAAACGCTACGTCCGAGCATTGACTGCCATTGGCGATCCCCGTCCGTTGGTTCTTCCTGCTATGGTGAAAAGGTGGCCGGCCCTGATGGCTTTCATCGAGCCGTTTCCGGGAAAAAAAGGCGGGAATGAATTGCAGCGGCGTCTTCGTTTTATGCTGCACATCGCGGAGACGACTCCGGAAGCTGTCCGGTCATTGTACGACTATCGCGGCCGGGGACTCTTTCGTATCAGCTTCGTTGTGTTGCAAACGGCTCTGAGGGAAGCCGTGTCCTTTCCGTTCCGCCTGTTGAGAAGGATATTTCAGTGACGGCGCATTCGGATGTGATCATCATTGGTTCGGGGCCGGCGGGAGTCTCGGCAGCTTGGCCTTTGGTCGAATCCGGAGTGCAGGTCCTGCTGTTTGATGCGGGGACAGGGGCTTTTGACGATTCGGCGGTATCTCGTCCCGATTTGTCGGCATTGCGTTCGGGAAATTTTCCCCAGCGGCAGGATTTCCTAGGAAAAGAATACTCGACATTGCGCCAAAACAACGGTGTTTCACCAAAGCTGCGCACAATGCCGCCCGACGGCTATGGCGAAGAGTATCTCGCGGCGAATACGCTGCAGACGGAAAATTTCCGCATGATCGGTGCGTTGGGGACGGCGGGTTTAAGTGCCGTGTGGGGCGGGGCAGTTGCCGCGTTCGATGCGAACGAAATGGCGAAGTATCCTGTTCCATATGACGACATGAAACGGTCCTATGGCATCGTTGCCGAGCGTATCGGACTAAGCGGCTCGACAAATGATGATCTCGGCGCTTATCTCGGCGAGTATCTGCCGGTTCAGCCGGCGTTGCCTTTATCGCCAGCCGTCGAGAGGTTGTATGCGGCCTATGGCCGTTTCGGAGGATTCCCCGATCTGACGATGGGCCGGGCCCGCAATGCCGTGCTGAGCCGCGATCACAATGGGGCTCGTGCGTGTAGTTTGAATGGCGGGTGTATGTGGGGGTGCCCGACGGGGGCCGTTTACTCGAGTTACCGGGATTTGGAAGCATTGCGGCGGTTCCCCAATTTCAAGAATGTGAATGGGCGTATTATCACGAAAATAGACCGGGCCGATCACGGCATACGAATCGAAGCTAAATCGAGAAACGGTGCCGAAACATCGATTTACGAATCGGGGTCGGTCGTTTTGGCCGCCGGCACGCTCGCGAGTTCCCGATTGGTCGCGCAAGCATTGAAGTTACAAAATCAAACTACCCGGCTTTTGACGACTCCCGGTATCGCTTTCGTGCTTCTGCAGCCTTCATGGCTTGGCAGGGCGATGCCGCAATCGTTTTACGGTATGGCACAGCTCTGTTTTCGTCATGCCCTCTCGTCCCGGTCCGGCGATGAACTATTCGGTCTGATATACGATGCAGCCGGAGTTTCCGCCGTCGACGTGATGGCCTCCATGCCGTTGTCGCGCCCGAGTGCGGTTGCCCTCACAAAAGCGCTGCAACCGGCGATGTTGATATGCTTGGCGTTTTTTCCGGGTGAGTATAGTAGCAACGTCATAAATTTGAACACGAACGAACACGGCGAGACGGAGATGAAAATTAAGGGCGGCAACCGGGCGGGTTTCGATCTTGCTATTCGTGAAGCTGTCAGACAATTACGTAAAAGGTTTCTGAAATTAGGCGCCTTGATCTTGCCGGGATCTTTGACGGTGTTGGAGCCGGGCGCGGATTCCCACTATGGCGGCGCCTTTCCGATGGGGGAGCGGATCGGCGCCGATGGCGAGGTAACGGAAATGCCGGGGCTTTATGTCGCTGACGGTACCGTTCTGAACGCTTTGCCGGCAAAGAACCTGACCTTCACGATCATGGCCAATGCCGATCGAATTGGACGGAATCTCTCGCGCAAGCTGAAAAACGCTTAAGTCCGCTCAAGAACGGTAAGCAGTCGGAACGCCATAAACGGTCCCAAAATCTTATCGAGCACGCGCTCTACTTTCAGGAAAGTCGGCGCGGCCGATCGGGGAAGCAGACTCCAGGAGCGAAATCCACCCGACAGGAGATAGGAGAGAACGCAAAAATGCTGATGGTGAATAATTTTGAATTCCGGGAATTCCTGTTCGAACGTGCGGCGGTGCCGGCCAAACAGCGTCGTCGGAATCGCTTGGTTTGCATCGTCGAACGGGTCACGCTTAGCTCCGCTCAACTGCCGCCGCGATAGGGGGTTCTCTTGGAGATCCACGGGTTCCGGATGCATAAAATTGAAAACGATCCAGCTTACGGGGGTAATGGCGGGCTCCATCATGACGAGTCGGCCGCCGGGCGGTAGAACGCGCAGGGCATCCTTAAAAAATACATAAGGCGATTCGAAATGATGAAGCGCGTCGATCATGATGATATTGGAAAATGCTTGATCCTTAAAAGGCAAGCAATGGGCATCGACAACGGAATCCAACCAGGGCAGGACCTGAACGTCGGTGCAGACGGCGTCGGGGCGCAGCGTTTTTATGCCGCCGGTCGAGGCACCGATCTCCAGGATCGGCCCGTCGGCGCAAAAAGACAGAATGCGATCGTAGTAATCTTCGTAGAGAACCCGCAATACCGGTTTTTGGCGCCAACTGTCGCGGCGTTCATCCGTACGCTTATGGAGAACGGCTCCGTCGGAGTCCTTCATTACGTTCAAAACTCGATCTCGGCGCTTGTCGTTACGCCGGCGAAGCGCGCCATATTGTTCAGCAGGAACCGGTGTTCGTCCTCGCTGCCGGCGCAGCAGCAGTCGTCGATGATGACGATGTTATAATCTCTATCGTGGCCTTCCTTGGCAACCGACATCACCACGCCGCCGGTGGAAACGCCGCAGATGTAGATTCGCTCGACGCCTTGAGCCTTGAGAAGCGGCTCCAAATCGGTGCCGTAAAACGGGCTGACGCGGTGCTTGACGATATCGAAATCGCTCTCCTGCGGCGCGAGATCGGGATGGACTTCCGTGCCCCAGGTGCCGAGTTTGAAGATGCCGCTCTTTTTCGCGCCCTGGAAGATTTTCGAGTGCGGCGGGCATTCCCGGTAATCGGGCGAAAAGCCGACTCGGATGTAACCAACGGGCACGCCGGCGGCACGGGCCTTGGCGATCACGGTTGCGGTATTGGCGATGGTGTCGCGCCGGGCGAGTTCCTCGCCGTATTTGTTCGGCCCGTCGGGATGGATGATATCGTTGATCATGTCGCCGATCAGCAGGATGCTTTTCACGGGGTTCCTCTTTACGTCTTCACCGCCGCGCGTGCGAGGACGGCGGCGTCGCTGAGAGTATCGGCCGACCAGCACAGCTCGGCCAGTTCGTCGCGTTGTTTGTCGGGGAAAACCCCGCTCACCAGCTCATTATACTTGGTGATGAGGTCGTTGTCGCTCATGGGGTTTTCCAGGCACCCCAATGCATGCTCGACGTGGCGTTCGAGTTTGCGTCCGTCATCGAGTTCGATGCTCACATAGGCTTCGTATTTGCCGATGCTTTCCTCGGCCTGCGCCGTGATGCATTTGCGCAGCGCGATGACGGAGGGATCGTGAACGCGTTTGTCGGTGAACTGGGCTTCGCCGGCGGCGCCGTCGATAAGCGCGGCGGCGGCGGCATGATAAACGCTGAATTTACCCTCAAGCCCGGTTCGCGGCTCCGGCTTGCCGGTCAGCAGCAGCGTATTCGGGCTGACCCGGAGCGAAACCCGTACGATCCGCTCGGGCTGCAAGCGGTTCTCGTTTCTGAGTTGGATGCAGCCGTCGACACTGGCGTGGGTCACGATGCCGCAGGCGAAAGCCTTGTAGGTATTATAGGAAATCTCGAAGTCCTTGCCGAAGTTCTCGGTGAGCGCTTTCAAATCGGCCACGCCGGTCATGGCGGCGGCGAACCCCTTGGAACCCTCGAGCGCGCGGTCGTCGCTCACGAAGCCTTGTTGCGCCATCAGGGCCGCGGTGAGGCCGTTGCGCGCCGCCACCCCGGGCGCGAAACTTTTGACCATGGTGCCGTAGTTTTCGCGGATGCCGCCGGCGAGGTTGGCGGCAATCCCGAACGCCCAGACCAGTTGCTGCTCGTCGAGCCCGAGCACCCGGCCGGCGGCGGCGGCCGCGCCGAAGCCGCCGCACACGCTGGTCACGTGCCAGCCCGGGTTCTTCGCGCCGAACACCGTGTTGGCGATGCGGCACTCGATCTCGACGCCCAGGATAAACGCATGCAGGAAATCGCCGCCGCTGACGGGGGCATATTCGGCAAGCGCCAGGCACACGGGTGCCGCCGGGCCGCTCGGGTGGATGTTGGTCTTCTTCGCTTGCGTCGCGTCGAAGTCGAGCACCGCCGAGCTGGTGCCGTTAATCAGGGCGGCGTTCACGATATCGAGCCGTTCGCCGCGGCCCAGCACGCTCGCCTGCGCCGGGCCCGCGAACGGTACGGTCGCCGCCGTCAGCTTGTCGACGGTTTCATGCTGGGCGCCGCCGATCGAGCAGCCGAGAAAGTTGATCAGCGAGCGTTTCGCATCGTGGCGCACGGACTCGGGGACGTCCTCGGGCTTGAGCTCGAGCGCGAACCGGGCGAGGCGGCGGGTTACATCCATATCAGCTCAGCCGGCCTGGTCCTTGAGGTCGTGCAGGTCGAGCGGGGGCTTGTTTTGGATCGTGCTGAGATATTCGTAGCCCATGATCCGTTGCAGGCCGCGGCGCATGCCCTCGAGCGTGGCGATGCGGTCGTGCTCGATGTTTTCGACGTTGATGTCGGGGCCGTATTCGCGCAACAGCCACATGGTCAGGTGCGGCCAGCCGTTGCGGCCGATTTCGAGAATCAGATTTTCGAGGCCGACCGGCTCGATGATCCGGCGCAGCGTTTCCGCATCGTTTTGGTGATAGTGCATCAATTCCGTGTTTTCGAGCACGACCTTGACGGCGCCGGCGTCGAGATCCGCCTGGATGCACCTCACGGCTTCTTCCGCCGGGAACGGATCGTCGAAGAATTTCTTGCCGACTTCGGTAAAGACCTGAAGCCCCATGCCGGTACCCTTCTTGATCAGGGCGGATCGTTCCTCGCGCAGCAATTCCGGCATCGAATCGGTGCTGACTTCCATGCCCGTGAAACCCAGTTCGATAACGCGTTCGTAAAATTCGTCGACCTTGCCCTGCAGGTAGGCGATCTCGAAGGCGACCCCGCCCGGAAACGTCGGGATACCGTATTTCTTATACACCTTGTTTTTTTCGACGATGGTGCGCGCGCTGATCCGGTGAATCCCCGTGAAGTCGACGAACTTGACCTCGTCGATCAGGTTGCCGTTGTACGTCAAATAATCGTCGACGAACTTGGTCGGGATCGAGCGGTCGCTCATCACGGTCCAGCGGTCTTTGCGCGGCTTCGGTTTTGCGGTCGGAATGGTGAGAAAATCGAACGACGGTTTGTCGAGCCAAGCATTATCCTTGGCCATATTATTGGCCATGTGCGCCTCCCTGGTTATGAAAGAGTGATGATACGGACGTGCCGCCAGCTTAATCATAAGACGAACATTCCGCCAGGGGGTTATTTACATAAACGTAATATACGCGCTACAATCGAATCATCTTCTGAAACTCTTTGCCGAACAAACTTTTTTTAACAAAGGGAGGCCGAATCATGTCGACGGTCGCGCTAGAAGAGGTTGGCCTGAGCCATAACGGCCAAATCGAGGTCATTCCGTTACCCCATGCGCTCGGCGCGGAAGTGCGCTGCGGCGACGTCAAGGCCATTGACGACGCGACCGCCGCGGTCGTCCATCGGGCGCTGTTGGATAACCTGGTGATCCTGATTCGCGATCAGGAATTGACCGACGAGGATCAGCTCGACTTCGCCCGGCACTTCGGCGTGCTGCGTCCCGGCTCGAAGCCGGAAGAATCGCCGAAAGGCATGAAGGCGCGGACCAACCCCTATATCGGTATCAATTCCAACATCAAGGAAAACGGCGTGCCGATCGGCCAGTTCGGCGACAAGGAGGTCGTCTGGCACACGGATCATTCCTATCGGGAAATCCCGCTCAGCTACAGCGTGCTGTACGGCACCTTGGCGCCGGAGCGGGGCGGCGAGACCGGTTTTTGCAACATGTACCTGGCGCTTGAAACCCTGCCCGAGGCGACGCGTGAACGCATCAAGGGCCTCAGCATCAAGAACGACGCCGCCTACAACAGCGGCGGCCAGTTGCGCGGCAACCAAAAACCGCCGGGGGATATCCGCACCAGTCCGGGGCCGAACCATCCGATCGTCTGCACCCATCCGAAAACCGGCTACAACGCGCTCTATTTGGGGCGCCGTCCGTTCGCCTACGTCAACGGCCTGACGCTCGAGGACTCGGAGGCGCTGCTCGATGAGCTTTGGGCACACGCGACCAAGCCCGAGTTCCAGTGGCACCACAAATGGCGCGAGGGCGACATTCTGATGTGGGACAACCGCGCCGTCATGCATCACCGCAACGCCATCCCGCCGGGCCAGGATCGTATCGCCAAGCGCTGTCAGCTCGACGGCGACCCGACGACGTGCGATCCGGCAGCCTTTGCCAAGCCGCCGCATCCGCGTGGCTATCTCAACGTTCAAGATTAAAGATTAACGGCACCAACGCGATATCAATCCCAGGGGGAGTCATTACATGAAGGTCAAGTCCGTCGAATGTTTTCTGTTTCGAAGCGATTTCCGCAAGAACCTCGCTTATGTCAAGGTTACGACCGACGACGGTATCATCGGGTGGGGCGAGGCGTTCACGCATCACGATCGTGAACGCGCAACCGCCGTCATGGTCGAGGAACTCGCGCGCTACCTGATCGGGCGCGATCCGTTTCAGATCAAATATTTCACGGAAATCGCCTTCAACGACGGCGCCGCGCGGCGCGCCTCGCTCGAGTTCTACTCGGCGCTGTCGGGGATCGAGATCGCATTGTGGGACATCGTCGGCAAGGCTCTCGACCAGCCGGTTTACAACCTGCTCGGCGGGCCGGTGCGCGACAAGTTCTATGTTTATGCCAACGGCTGGGCGTTCGGCTGCAAGACTCCGGACGATTTCGCCCGCGCCGCGGAGAAGACCGCGAAACTCGGTTTCACGGCGATGAAATTCTACTGTCTGACCGGCGCCGCGCGGACCTTCGTCAGCGCCAAACAGGAAAATGACGCCGTCGCCAACGTGCGCGCCGTGCGCGACGCGGTCGGCCCGGATATCAATCTCATGGTCGATCTCAGCCGCAAACTGTCGCCTCATCACGCGGCACGTCTCGCCGAGCGGTTGGAGGAGTTCAACCTCTATTGGTTCGAGGAGCCGTGCACGGCGGAGAACGTCGATGCGCTCGCGGAAATCCGGGCGAACATTTCCCTGCCGGTGGTAACCGGCGAGGGCATTCACACCACCGCGGGATTCCGCGACGTGCTCGTGAACGAAGCCGCCGATATTCTCAACCCCGACGTCGGCAGCTGCGGCGGCATTCTGAAGCTCAAGGAAATCGGCGCGATGGCGGAGCCCTATTACGTGGCGATGTCGCCGCATAACTACAACTCGACCCTGGTCGGGATGGCGGCCTCGATTCACGCCTGCGCGCTGATGCCGAACTTCATCATCGCGGAATACTTCGTGCCCTACGAACCGCTGGCGCAGCAACTTTCGCCGGGCAATCCGATGATACAAAAAGACAGTTACATCCAATTACCGACCGGCCCCGGTCTCGGCATTGAAGTCGACGAGGCGGCGCTCAGGAAGATTCCCTACGAGCAGTTCGACATCCGGGTCACCCGCCAGATCTCCGACGAGGGGCCGTGATCACCCAGGGAAATGTGACGACAACCGAGCGCCGCCGGATCAGGCGGCGTTCGTCGTTTTGAGCATCTCCGCCGGGATGGCGTGCCGCAGCGGCTCGCCTTTTTGAAACCGCTCGATATTGCCGCGGACCAGATCGACGAACAGGGCGTAGGTGCGATCGCTGGTGCCGGCGATGTGCGGCGACAGCACGACGTTGTCCATCGTCCAGAGCGGGCTGTCGGCGGACAGGGGCTCGACCTCGAAAACGTCGAGTCCGGCGCCGCCGAGATGGCCGCTTTGCAAGGCGGCGACGAGTGCCTTTTCGTCCATGGTCGCGCCGCGGCCGGTGTTGACGAAAATCGCGCCTTTCTTCATGGCGGCGAAGGCCTTGGCGTCGATCAGGTGGTGAGAGTCCGGATTCGACGGCAGCACCACGGCGACGACGTCGGCTTCGGGCAGAACATCGAGCAGTTTGTCGACCGTGACGGCCTTGTCGGCATTCTCGTCGCTCGTGCCGGAGCGGCTGACGGCGATCACGTTCATGTCGAACGCCTTGGCCTTGCGGCCCAGTTGCTGGCCGATCGAGCCGTAGCCGACGATGACCATGGTACGGCCTTCGAGCGGCGTGATCAGGGTGCGGACCAGATCGTTTTGCCATTCTCCGGCGGCACGGAAACGTTCCATATGCACGGTCGCGCGCGAAAGCGCCATCAACAGGGCGAACGTGTGTTCGGAAACGGTGCCGCCCTTGAGTCCGGCCGCGTTGGTGAGCGTTACGCCGTCGGGGATGCCGAACTTGACGAAATTGTCGATCCCGATGGCGGCCGATTGCATCCAGCGGAGCTTCTTGGCCTTTTGTTTGATTTCATCGGCGACCTTGGCGTTGTACTGGGTCGCGCTGACGATCAGGCCGTCGGCGTCGCCGAGCACGTCGCCGAAGCCGTCCAAGGCGCTGGCCCTGACCCACTCGACACCCGGAAAGGTCTCCTTGATCGGCTCGAACGGATCGATTTCCCAAGCCAGCGAGTATACGATTTTCATGCTTCTTTCCTTTTCCCCTGCGATTCTAATGCTATACCCTTAAACCATCAGAATGCCGCCGTTGATCATGATCTTCTGTCCCGTGATCGCACGCGCCTTGGGGCCGCAAAGATGGCGGACCATGGCCGCGATTTCGGCGGGCTCCACGGAACGGCCGATCGGCGTCTGACGTTTCTTTTTGAACGATGTCTGGGCGTGGCGGACCATCATGCTGCCCTGGGTGTTGACGGGGCCCGGCGAGACGTAGTTCACGGTAATGCCGTAGTGGGCGATATCCATGGCGACGCCGCGCGTAAAACCGGCGAGCCCGGCCTTGGCGGCCGAGATGGTGGCACGCTCGGTCATGCCGCAATCGCCCGATTGGCCGCCGATGTTGACGATCGATCCGTGGCCGCATTTCTTGAGTTCGGGCAGACAAGCCTGGCAACAGAGAAAAGCGCCGTCCAGAATGATCGCGGAAAGTTTTTTCCAGGATTCGAAGGTGATCTCCTCGAACGGGAATTCCTCGCGCGCGGCGGCGTTATTGACGAGAATATCGATCCCGCCGAACCGTTTCAGAACCGCGTCGACCATGCCTTGCACGGCCTTGGGGTCGGTAACGTCGGCGATGTGAACGAATGCCTCGCCGCCGGCTTTTTCGATGAGGGCGGCGGTTTCCTCGGCGTCCTTCTTGGACGTATTCGCGTTCACGCAGACCTTGGCGCCGCCGGCCGCCAGGTCGAGGGCGATGGCCCGGCCGATGTTGCGCGCCGCGCCGGTCACGATAGCGGTCATGCCCGCGAGTTCTTGAGTCGTTGTCACGGTGCTCTCCCCGGGTGTCGTTTTTGTTCCGTCGATTTTCACACAATAAAGCGCCCGGCGGCCGATGTCGACCGCCGGGCGTGTGCAATGATCGAAGGCCGGTTATTTGACCTTCAGGATTCCCAGCGCGTCCAGGACTTCCTTGATCTGCTTTTCTTCCTTGTCGAGGAACTTGAGAAATTCACTATGCGGCAGATAGGCATTGGCCATCTGGCGCCGATTCAGGAACTGCTGCCACTCCTTGGTCTTGACGGTCTTGGAGAAGACGTCTTCCCAATAGGCGATCTGATCCTTGGTCATGCCGCTTGGGCCCATGACCGAGCGGAAGTTGCCGACTTCGAAGTCGTAGCCGAGTTCCTTCCAGGTCGGCACGTCCTTCGCTTCGCCGCCGAGGCGTTCGGGCGAACTGACGGCGAGGATGCGCAGCTTGCCCTGCTTGTGGTGCTTCAGGAATCCGCCGGCACTCGATTGCGCGACGTTGACGTGTCCGCCGAGCAGGTTGGTCCGGCCGATGCTGCCCGATTGGAAAATGACGAACTTCATTTTCTTGGGATCAATGCCGGCGCGAAGGGCGGCGAGCGAGATCGCCTGATGGTTGGCGTTGCCGCGGCTGGTCGCCGTGCCGATCGACAGGGACGCCGGGTCCTTCTTGATTTGGGCCAGCAACTCCTTGGCCGATTTGATCGGCGAATCGCCCTTGACCGCGGTGACGATGTATTCGGTCACCAGCAATACGAGCGGCGTCACGTCGCGCAGGCCGATCTTGGTTCGGCCCGTGTAATAGGTCGTGAGCGAACTGGCGCTGCCGATGCCGAGATAGTGGCCGTCGCCGGGATGGGAATTGATGTAGTTCAGCTGCACCGCGCCGCCGCCGCCGGCCTTGTTGTGCACGACCGTATCGACAGGCGTGATCTTTTCGGTTTTCCAGATTTTCTGCAGCAAGCGGGCGATTTGATCGGGACCGCATCCCGGTTTGCAGGTGACGGAAATTTCGACTTTCTTGGTCGGCTTCCAGGCCGCCTCGACGGTTGCCGAATGAAAAGTCAGGGTTAAGCCGGCCAGTAGCGCAGCCGGCAACGCTTTGGAGCGAAACACCAAGCGCATCTTCTTTACCTCCAGTTGATATGAAAACAAACCGGCACGTCCGGTGCCTGGGGGTGGTACCTAGTTTCCGGCTTGCTAGAGAAGTTTTACCACGCGGTCGAGACGAGCGTCGAGTGGGATGATGCGCCGGGCCGTCTTTTCCCGGACCGTTCGGTCCGGCCGCGGCGGCTTAGAAAAATTCATCAAAAAACCCGGCAGCCGAAGCGGCTGCCGGGTTCTTGTTCCGCCGCGGCGGAATTATTTGACCTTCAGGATTCCCAGAGCGTCCAGGATTTCCTTGATCTGTTTTTCTTCCTTGTCGATGAACTTCATAAAGTCATCGTGCTTCATGAAGGTTTCCTTCATCTGGCGTTTGGTCAGCGATTTTTGGAATTCCTTGGTCTTGACGGTTTTCGCGAAAACCCCATCCCAATAGGCGATCTGGTCCTTGGTCATGCCCTTCGGGCCCATCATCGCCCGGAAGTTGCCGATGACCACATCGAGGCCGAGTTCTTTCCAGGTCGGTACGTTCTTGGCCGGCCCGCCCAGGCGCTCGGGCGAACTGACGGCGACGATGCGCAGCTTGCCCTGCTTGTGGGCGTTCAGGAAGCCGCCGGCGCTGGATTGAGCGACATCGACATGTCCGCCGATCAGGTTGGTGCGCCCGATCCGGCCGGATTGGAAGATGACGAACTTCATCTTCTTCGGGTCGATGCCGCTGCGCAGGGCGGCGAGCGAGATCGCCTGGTGGTTGGCGTTGCCGCGGCTGGTCGCCGTGCCGATCGACACCGATTGCGGATCGGCCTTGATCCTTGCCATCAGATCCTTGGCGTCCTTGATCGGTCCGTCGCCCTTGACCGCGGTGACGATGTATTCGGTCAGCAGGAGGGCAAGCGGCGTCATGTCGCGCAGGCCGATCTTGGTGCGGCCCGTGTAATAGGTGGTCAGCGCGCTGGCGCTGGCGATGCCGAGATAGTGGCCGTCGCCGGGATGGGAATTGATGTAGTTCAACTGAATGGCGCCGCCGCCGCCGGCCTTGTTATGCACGACCACGTCGGCATCGACGAGTTTATGAACGCTCCAGATCTTCTGCAGCATGCGGGCGATCCGGTCGGGACCGCAGCCGGGCTTGCAGGTGACGGAAATCTCGACCTTGTTGGTCGGTTTCCAGGCCGCGTCGGCCGTGCCGGCGCCGGCGCCGAGCGCCAGACCGGCGATGGCTGCAATAGGTAAGACCGAGCTCCGTAGTATGCGATTCATCGTTAAACTCCCTTAGAATGTTTAAAAACAGATTTTTATGACTGCCGTTACTCTAACATGAAAATTTCGGCAGCGTCGAGCATGGGAGGCCGCCGATTTCAGGTGCAAAAAAAACCCGGCAATCCGCAATTGCCGGATTTTTTGTGAGCTTGAAGGGCTTCCTCAGTCGCGCTTGAGAATACCCAGCGTTTTCAGAACCTTCTTCATCTGTTTTTCATGCTTGCGGAGATACGGCGTGAATTTTTCGTGGCCCATGTAGGTCGCCTTCATCTGGCGCCGGATCAGGGACTTTTTGAAGGTCTCCGTTTTAACGGTCTTTTCCAGAACGCCGTCCCAATAGTCGGTTTGCTCCTTGGTCATGTCCGAAGGACCGAGGAGGGCGCGCAGATTCGGCACGACGATATCGAAGCCTTGCTCTTTCCAGGTCGGTACGTCCTTGATGGCGCCGCCGAGTCGTTCCTCGGAGCTGACGGCGAGGATACGCAGCTTGCCTTGCTGATGATGTTTGAGAAAACCGCCGACACTCGACTGGGCTGCATCCACGTGACCGCCGAGCAGGTTGGTGCGCCCTATACGGCCCGACTGAAAGATCACGAACTTCATCGAATTCGGATCGATCCCGGCGGCCATGGCGGCGAGCGTGATCGCCTGATGATTGGAATTACCGCGGCTGGTGGCGGTGCCGATGGCAACCGACTTGGGATCTTTCTTGATTTGAGCAATCAAGTCCTTCGCCGTTTTATACGGCGAGTCGGGCTTAACGGCAGTGGCGATATACTCGGTAATGAGAAGCGCGACGGCCGTCAGATGCTTCGTGCCGATCGGCGAGCGTCCGGTGTAATAGCTGGTCGCGACGGCCGAGCCGCTCAACATCAGATAATTGCCGTCGCCTTTGTGCTGCTGCAGGTACGTCAAGGCGATGGAATTGCCGCCGCCGGCCTTGTTCACGACGACGACGCGCGATTTGACGAGGCCCTGCTTTTGCCAGATTTTTTGTAGGACCCGGGCGATCCGGTCGGGGCCGCAGCCGGTTTTACAGCCGGTGAGAATTTCAATCTTATCGCCGGGTTTCCAGGCGGCCTGCGCCGGGACCGCAAAGGCGGTCAGGGCGAGGATGGCTAAAGCCATCAGAGAAGACGATAGAATATTCATTTTAAAAGACATCAGATGAGTCTCCCTTTTTCAGTTTTGGATTTCTGAATCCGGACGATACAAACTTATTTTATGCGTAAGTCGTCATTCGTTTGTTTATTGGTTATCGCGATGGGGGTGTGATCCCGGATCATTCGTCGTCCGAATCTCGTGCCCTTAAAATCTTCAGGCGCGCGCTGATGATCGGCAGCAACATGGCGGCAATTGCCAATGCCAGCAGCGTGATGCAGATGGGGCTGTGGACCAGAATCTCCAGGCTGCCGTTCGAGATGATCAAGGCCTGACGCAGCGAGTTTTCCATCAGCTTGCCGAGCACCAATCCGAGGATCAGCGGCGGAATCGGGATTTGCAGTTTGCGGAAACCGTATCCCATGGCACCGAAGAACAGCAGCAGGTACAGATCGGTCACGTTGTTGTTGATCGAATAGATGCCGACCGACGCGACCGCCAGAATGATCGACAGCAAAACCCCCGGCGGCAGGTAGAGGATTCGCACGAAAACGCCGATCAAAGGCAGGTTCATGATGATCAGGAACACGTTGCCGAGGTACATGCTGTCGATCAGGCCCCACACCAGATCGGGGTTCGTGATGAACAATTCGGCGCCGGGTTCCAGGCCGTAGAGGATAAAGGCGCCGAGCAGCACGGCGGTGGTGCCCGATCCGGGAATGCCGAGAGTCAGCAGCGGCACGAACGCGCCGCAGGTGGAGGCGTTGTTCGCGGCTTCCGGCGCGGCGACGCCTTCGATGGCGCCCTGGCCGAATTCGTGTCCGTGCTTGGACAATTTTTGCTCGGTCGAATAGGCGATCACCGTGGCGATGGTACCGCCGGCGCCCGGCAGCACGCCGATGAAGAAACCGATCAGGCCGCCGCGAACGATCGGCCGCCAGCAGCGTTTCCATTCCTCGCGCGTCAGATACAGGCTGCCTTGAATCTTGATCGGCTCGAGCTTGCCCACGAACCACTTTTCGACGTTGAGCATAACTTCGGCGACGGCAAACGCGCCGACGATCACGATCAGGAACGAAATGCCCGTCTGTAATTCCGGGATGTCGAAGACGTAACGCGGCATGCCGGTCTGCAGGTCCATGCCGATGGATGCGATCATCAGGCCGAGGAAGGCGGCGAACAGGCCCTTCGGCACGGAGCGTCCCGTGAGCGAGGAAACCGCCGACATGGAAAAGAACATCAGCATGAAGTATTCCGCCGGGCCGAACTTGAGCGCGAAATTGGTGAAAGGAATGGAGAGGAACGTCAGGCCGAGGATGCCGATGGTGCCGGCGGTAAACGACGCGATGGCCGACGCCGCCAACGCCGCGCCGCCGCGGCCTTTCTTCGCCATGGGGTAGCCGTCGACGGTGGTCATCGAGGCCGAGGCCGTGCCGGGCGTGTTGATCAGCACGGCGGACGCCGTGTTGCCGTACATGGCGCCGTAATAGATGCCGGCGAGCATGATCAGGGACGGGATCGGGTCCATGCCGAACGTCATCGGTAGCAGCAGCGCGATGCCGGCGGACGAGCCGATGCCCGGCATGATGCCGATCACCGTGCCGAGCAAGGCGCCGATGAAGAGGAACATGATATTCTTCCATTGCAAGGCAACGGTGAAGCCATGTAGGACATGATCCAGAATGTTGGCGAATTCCACGATACGATCCTATCGGTTAATACAGGCCCATCGGTTAATACGGGAGCGGACCCGGCGCGAGTTTCACGTCGAGAAGCTGTGTGAAAACGTAGAAAACGCCGAACGAGAAAATGATCGAAACCAGGGCGTTGGTAAGCCATTTCCCGCGATTGAAGAACGACGTCATGCCGAACAGAAAGATCGTGCAGGAAATGGCGAAGCCGAGAAATTCGAACAGCGTGAAATACACACCGGTCCAAGCCAGAACGCCGATCGCCGCCAGCGGCCGGCTTTTAACGTAGCCGTCGGTTTGTTGGCCGGAGGCTGCCGCGACGGCTTCCTGCTTTTTGAAGATGCTTTCGAAAAGAATCCAAATGCCGCAGACCAGGGTGCCGAAGCCGATCATATAGGGAAACATCTGCGGTCCGATCGGATCGCCGATATCCTTCACCGGTAATTCGTAGGTTGCGAATAAATACCCTAAGGCCAGCGCCACGACGCCGGACCCGAGTATGCGGTCCCACATGGGAAGTCTCCCCTGAAATTGGTTGGCCCTAGTATACTTGTCTTTTTTGTAAAGCCAACCTTTGTATATTAGATATTGGTGATTATCAAATCGGAGGATGGTTTCCCTTCAACAATTGCATACAACTTAGACGCGATTTTTTTAACCGGCGGCTTTATAGGAGTGCCGCGGGTTTGCCGGCGCATTCAGCGTTCGCGGCACGGGTCGGCCCGTGAGAAATGCCTGAATATTTTCCAACGCGCTTTGATAGTAGCCCTTGAAACTTTCTTCGGTGACGTAGCCGATATGCGGGGTCACGATCGTATTGTTCAGGCTACGAAGCGGATGGCCGGCCGGTAGCGGTTCTTGTTCGAACACATCGAGGCCGGCGCCGGCGATGGCGCCCGCCTGCAGAGCGGCGACCAAGGCCGTTTCGTCGATGATCGGGCCGCGCGCCGTATTGACGAGATAGGCCGTCGGTTTCATCAGGCTGAGGTCGCCGGCGCCGATCAGGTGATGCGTGCGTTCGCTGAGCGCCACATGGACGGTGACGACGTCGGCCTCACGGAACAGTTCCTCCTTGCCGACATACCGGGCGCCGGCGTCGCTTGCTTTTTCCGGCGTCATGTTCTGGCTCCAGGCGATCACGTTCATGTCGAACGCTGCGCCGATGCGTGCGATTTTTGTACCGATGCGCCCGAGCCCGATGACGCCGAGGGTGCGCCCCGCCAGGGTTTTGCCGAGTCCGTCGTGCCAGCGTCCGGCGCGGACCGCCCGGTCCTCGCCGGGGATGTTGCGCGTCAGGGATAAGATCAAGCCCCACGTCAACTCGGCGGCCGACGAGCCGAAGCGTTCGGTACCGGTTACGAGAATGCCGAGCGCCTCGGCGGCGGCACGGTCGATCTTGCGGTTGTGTGTGCGCCCGATCACCATGAGTTTCAGATTCGGCAAGCGCTCCAACAGCGAGCGGGGGAAGGGGGTTCGTTCGCGCTTGGCGAGGACGATATCGAACGGCGCCAGCCGTTCCGCCAGGGCGGCTTCGTCCGTGAGATGATCGGTAAAGCGGACGATGTCCGTTCCCTCGGGAAGCACGGACCAATCGATGAGGCCGCGCACGACGTCGAGATAATCGTCAAGAATAGCTATTTTCATCATGTTTACCGTGTTTCGGCGAGCGGGGGCCGGTCGGGGGAGGGGTCAATATCGACGTCAATTCGAGTTGGAACGGAACCGCGCCATCGGGCGAATAACGCGAAATTCCGCCATATTCTTGGCATATTACGGAATTAGAGTGAACCTAGAATTTCGTTCTGAGACCATATTTTTCCGACGGTGTCCCGTTTTGGGCATTCAGGCGTTTTTTGTCCATTTTTAGCTGACTCTTTTGACGCTGTTTGCCCTATGGGTCTTTGCGTTGTCCGCGCCGGCGCGGGCCGATTTTCGGCGCTGCGACTTTTACCCTTCCCTTGAAGCACGGCGTGACCTTTGCGACCGGTGTCGATCTCGGCAAGTCGGGCCCTATACAAAGATGCGTTGAATTTCATGGGCGCGCAGTTGCAGGCCTCGCAGTCGGGGATTCGGTCTTTAAAGCTCTAAATAGGACGCCTATCCATGCGGCAATTATCGGGGGGGGCCTCTCCCCGAAAGTCGTGTTCTTCCATTCCCGTTTGTTTTAGGTTCCCGAAAGCCGTTTCCATTGCCGCGTTGATTGTACCGTCATGATTACCGTTGAGGATTTGGTTTTCGAATACCCGACCAAGCGGGCCTTGCATTCGATATCCTTGGAGATCGCCCGCGGCGGCATCACCGCCTTGGTGGGGCCGAACGGTGCCGGCAAAACCACCTTGATCCGCTGCCTGGTCGCGTTGGCGTCGCCGTTCTCGGGACGTGTATTGTTCGACGGTATCGATGTGCATCAGCATCCGCGCGAGGTGCATCGACGCATGGGGTATCTGCCTGATTTTTACGGGCTCTACGAAGAACTCACGGTCCGCCAATGCCTGACCTATATTGCGTCCGTGCAGGGATCGGACCCGTTGAAGCGGGAAACCCTGGTCGAGTCGGCGGCGGCGCGGCTTGCCATCGCCGACCGGCTCGACGAAAAGGCGGGTACGTTGTCGCGCGGCCTCAAGCAACGCTTGGCCATCGCCCAGGCAATCATTCATGAACCGCAATTTCTGGTGCTCGACGAACCGGCGTCGGGACTCGATCCGGACGCGCGGTTTCAGCTCTCCAAGCTTTTACAGCAGCTCCGCGACGGCGGGATGACGCTTTTGGTATCTTCGCACATCCTGGCGGAGCTTGAAGACTATTCAACGCACATGATCATCATCCGCGACGGCAAGATCGCCGATCAACGCGCGATTGCCGGCACCGCTGACGTGGTGCAGAGCCGGCGCATGCTGGTGGTGTTGGATGTGCCCCATCCCGGCCTGGAAACCGCCCTGACGGCGGCACCCGGGGTGTCGGGCGTGCATGTGGACGGCCGATCCGCGCGCTGCCGGCTGGAGGGCGGCGAAACGGCAAAACAGGTTTTATTGCGCGCACTGGTCAATGCGGGATTGTCGGTCGTGGAGTTCCGAGAGGAAGCCGTACGCATGCAGGATACGTATATGGAAAGCATGAACAAGGGCGGGGAGGGCAAGGGCCGATGAATCCGGAATTTCGCCGCAATCTCTGGCTCGAATTCAGCGATCACCGCCTGGTCGCGCTGCCCGTCATTCTGGGCGCGATCTTCCTGCTGGTGTTTCTCTTTAACGGCCGCGATCTCGATCAGAACACCGGCATGATCGCCGCATTCATGTATATCGTGGTGATTTTTTTGTGGGGCACGCGCCTCGCCGCCGAGTCGGTTCTGGAAGAGGTCAACAATCGGACCTGGGATCTGCAGCGCATGTCGGCCATCGGGGCCTGGCAGATGGCGTGGGGCAAGCTGTTCGGCAGCACGTCGTACGCCTGGTACGGCGCGCTCATCTGCCTCGGATTTTACGTGATCTCGTACGAAAGCATCCTGCCGCCCGTCGCATTACTCATCGCCGTCGCGCTTTATGTCGGCAGCGGCGTGTTGGCGCACGCGATTTGCCTGCTGGTGAGCTTGCAGGCGATTCAGCGGCGCCGGGCGTTCGGCCGGGTGCAGGTGATGTCGTATCAATTTCTGGGCCTGATCTGCGCGCTGCCGCCGCTCTATGCGGGCCTGTCGGGGTACGGCGAGGACGGCATCTACCGGGTGACGACTTGGTACGGTGAGCCGTTTCCGCTGTCGGTTACGATGGTACTGGCGCTGGCGGCGTTCGTGGCCTGGAGCCTGATCGGCGTTTACGCCTTGATGCGCGTCGAGTTGCAGCAAGCCAACAAACCCTGGCTGTGGCTCGGTTTTGTCGTGTTCGCGATGGTTTATTTCGCGGGCATCCGTTACCTGCCCTGGGGCCTGCCTGCATTCCTCGCGCCCTTGCCGGGGGTGCCGACGGCGGCCTACGTGGTTGCCTTGATCGCGGCCTACATCATGGTGCTGGGAGAGCCGAAGGACCGGGTGCATTTCCGCCGTCTCGGGCATTTTTATCGGGCCCGGCAGTGGGGGCAGGTATTCGACATGGCGCCGCGCTCGGTTCTGACGCTGCCTATTCTCCTAGTTGCCGGCACCACGGTCGCGATGCTCTCGAAGGTGACGGTGGTCCAGGACTTTATAAGCGTGGTCGAAGTGCGCGTAGCGGTAACCGCCAGCATGTTGTTCGTTCTGCGCGACGTCGCCTTCATCTACTTCATGAGCTTGGGATATACCGACGGCCGCGGCGACGGCCGGGCGGTTTTGTATTTGGTGCTGCTCTATACGGTGGTGCCGGCGCTTCTTTCGGCGCTGCACCTCAAGCCGCTGGTCGCCTTCTTCTGGCCGCAATACGGCCAGGCGCCGATGCTGACCTTGCTGCCCATCGTCGCCGAGGTCATCGGCATTCTCTATCTCCTGCACCGCCGCTGGCGGGCCGGGCTCGGGGCCGCGGCTCCGGCCGCCGCAGAATAATCTTTATAAAACAAACGGTTGTTTCGTCATCGAATCGCAACTTGATTTATTTCGATAATTGTCGAAACATCGAAATATGGATACGAATCAAGCCACCGAGGCGCTCGGCGCCCTTGCTCACCGGACCCGGCTATCGGCGTTTCGCCTTCTGGTGCGGGCCGGGCCGAACGGCCTCAGCGCCGGCGCCATCGCCGTAAAACTCGAGGTCAGTCCGCCCACATTGTCACACCATCTGGCGCATCTCGATCGCGCCCGATTGCTGCGTTCCTGGCGGGTGCAGCGCCAAATTTTCTATGCCGTCGACTTCGAGGGCATGCGCCGGCTGCTGACGTTCCTGACGGAAGATTGCTGTCAGGGCCGCCCGGAGATGTGCGGCGATCTTGCCCGCGCCGCGATATGCGCCAAACCGGAATAACCCCCCGTCAAACGGAGAATCGTCATGAAACGGTTACATATTCATACCAAAGTTAATGATCTGAAACAGGCGATCGACTTTTACAGCGCCTTGTTCGCGATGGAGCCGACGGTGATCAAGGACGATTACGCGAAATGGATGGTGGACGATCCGCGTGTGAATTTCGCGATCAGCGATGCCTCGAAATCGTCCGGCGACGGCCACTTCGGCATCCAGGTCGAAACGGCGGCGGAGCTGTCGGAAGTATACGCGCGGCTCGCGAAAGCGGGGCGGCCCGTTTTGGAGGAGGGGCGCACCACGTGCTGTTACGCCGATCAGGAGAAATCCTGGATATCCGATCCCGACGGCAAACCATGGGAAGCGTTTCTGACGTTCAACGACAGCACCGTTTACGGTGCCAGCGCGCCATTGAACGAATTGAGCGATGAAAAGGAAAAATGCGGGCAGATATGTTGCCCTTAAACGCATATTCCAGAGGAGGAGCTTCCGATGAGCGAAGAAAAAATCTACAACGTCTTATTCATTTGCACGGGCAATTCGGCGCGCAGCATCATGGCGGAAGCTATTCTGAACCGTGAGGGCAAGGGCCGGTTCAAGGCATATAGCGCCGGCAGCCATCCGGCGGGCACGGTCAATCCGATAACGATCGACATCCTGCGAGGAATGAACTATCCGACCGGCGAGTTGCACTCGAAGGATTGGGCGGAGTTCGACCGTGCGGGTGCCCCGGAATTGAATTTCGTTTTTACGGTCTGCGACAAGGCCGCCGGCGAAGTGTGTCCGATTTGGCCCGGCCAGCCGATGACGGCGCATTGGGGGTTTCCCGACCCGGCGGCGTTCGAGGGCGCCGACGTCGAGAAACGGGCGTATTTTCTGGACGTCTTCAAGCAGATTCATTTTCGTATCGGGATTTTCATCAGCCTGCCGATGGCGTCGTTGGATAAGCTGACCCTGCAAAAGCGCCTGAACGAAATCGGCACGAGCCTGCCTCGAAGCGCATGAACGAGCGGTTCGATCTGCAGCGCCGCTTGATGGCGGAAGCCCTCGGCACGGCCTTTCTGCTCGCGACCGTGGTGGGCTCGGGCATCATGGCCGAGCGCTTGGCCGGCGGCAATACGGCCATCGCGCTGCTCGGCAACACGATCGCGACCGGCGCGATCCTGGTGGTGCTGATCCTGATTTTCGGGCGCGTTTCGGGCGCGCATTTCAATCCGGCGGTGACGGTTTCGTTTTGGCTGCAACGCGCGATTCCCTCCGGTGAAGCGTTCGCCTATATCATCGTGCAAATCGTCAGCGCGTTGATCGGCACGATGATCGCCCACGTCATGTTCGGCGAGCCGTACCTGACGGCATCAAGCACGGCTCGGACCGGCGTCGGGCAATGGACCGGCGAATTCGTCGCGACCTTCGGCCTGCTGGCGACCATCCTCGGGTGCGTGCGCGCCGCGCCGCAAGCAGTGCCGTATGCGGTAGGTCTCTTTATTACCGCCGGGTACTGGTTCACCTCGTCCACCTCGTTTGCCAATCCCGCCGTGACCGTCGCGCGCTCGTTCACCGATACTTTTTCAGGGATCGTGCCGGATCACGCGCCGGCGTTCATCGCCGTGCAGCTTGCCGGCGCCGTCGCCGCGACGTTGGTATTCCGATGGCTGTGGAGCCCGGTGCTTGCGGACACTGAGCATGCCCCGGAGGATATTGCCGAGGCCGCCGAACAGGCCGCGCCTAAAATAGCCGGAGAGTGACCGCCCCGATTTCGTCGTTTATGCTGCTGGCGGCGAACGGAAAGAGGGGAGGCGGTCATGCCCTACAGCCACGCGAACGGCGTTAAAATTCATTACGAAAAAGTCGGCGAGGGGCCGGCAATGGTGCTGCTGCACGGCCATCCCTACGATCACGATGAGTGGCTCTTTCAAACGGCGCATTTCTCGAGCTGGTTCACGGTGATCGGAATCGATATTCGCGGCTACGGACGCTCGGAGCCGGACACCGGCGATTACGATCTGACCGACATGGCCGACGACGTGCTCGGCGTGATGAACGACGAAGGCGTCGATGCGGCCGTGTTGATGGGGTGTTCGATGGGCTCGCGTCTCGCATTGTATCTCTGCCAGCAGGAACCGGCGCGGTTTTGTGCCCTCGTGGCGGTCGGCGCCAACAGTAAGCCCAGCAACCGGGCGCAGAAGAACATCGACGGATTTCTGCAAAAAGGGATCAAAGGCTATCACAAGGAATACATCGAGGAACTGATCGCGCCGGGCTTCGAAAAAACCCGATTGGGGCGCTATCTGCTCGATATGTTCCTCGAACGCGGCCCGGGTCTGAACGCCGAAGCGATCGCGCAGACGTTTCGCGCGAGCAGCCTTGCGATCGATTGCACCCCGGGCCTCACCGCGATGACGATGCCGGTCCTGGTCATCAACGGCGCGCTCGATCACGCCCTTGAAGGCGGCAAGAAATCGGCGGCGCTGATTCCCGGCGCCGTCCATCGGATCATTCCCGGCACGGGGCATTCCTGCCCGCTCGAGGACCCGGCGACGTTCGACCGTTACGTGATCGAATTCCTGTCCGGGCACGGCTTGATGCCGGCCATAAAAACCAAATAATTTCAACAAGATAAATAAATTATTTTCGCGCTTTAGCCGGGCCGCCTCTTACTTTAAAACGGTGCCGAAACGATTCCGGGGCCGGGTTGTTCGGTTCCCGAAACAGGAGAAGCCTTCTTGCTGCAGCACCTGACGGACCCCGGCGCCGGCGCGGCGATACCGTTGACTCCGATCACCGCAGACGGTCTGTCCGCCTGGCTGGAAGGCCAGGCGGCCGGCGTGCGGACCTGGCTCGGGCAAACCGGCTTCAAAGCGAAGGCCGGCTCGATCGCGCTCGTTCCCGGCAACGACGGCACCCTGTCGCGCGTGTTGATCGGCATCGGCGAGAACGACGACGTTTGGGCTTGGGCGGCGCTGCCCGAAAAGCTGCCGGACGGTACCTATCGCTTGGAAATGGGCGCGGTGGAGATCGATCCCGATAAAGCTGCGCTGGGCTGGGCCTTGGGGGCTTATGGGTTTGATCGCTACAAGAAAATCGAGAAATCGCCGGCGACGCTGATCTGGCCCGAAGGGTGCGACCGGGCGTACGTCGAGCGGACCGCCGAGGCGGTTTTCCTGGTGCGCGATCTGATCAATACGCCGGCGTCCGACAACGGCCCGGAGGAACTTGCCGCCGCCGGGGCCGATCTTTTCAAAAAGCACGGCGGCCGCTCCAAGGTGATCGTCGGCGCCGATCTCTTAAAAGACAACTTTCCGGCGATTCACGCAGTCGGCCGCGCGAGCCCGCGCGAACCCCGACTGTTTGACGGCGTTTGGGGCGATGAAGCCGCACCGAAGATTACGCTGGTCGGCAAGGGCGTGTGTTTCGACACAGGCGGCCTCGATCTCAAATCCGCCACCGGCATGAAACTCATGAAAAAGGACATGGGCGGCGCGGCGCACGCGTTCGGGCTCGCGTCCATGATCATGGCGGCGAAGCTGCGGGTGCGCCTGCGGGTTCTGGTGCCGGCGGTCGAGAACAGCGTCGCCGGCAACGCCATGCGCCCGATGGACGTGGTGGCGACCCGTAAGGGCTTGAGCGTCGAGATCGGCAACACCGACGCCGAGGGCCGGGTTATTCTGGCCGATGCCCTGGCCGAGGCGGTGACGGAAAAACCCGAGCTCATCGTCGATTTCGCGACGTTGACGGGCGCGGCGCGGGTCGCGCTCGGTACCGATCTGCCCGCGCTTTTCTGCAACGACGACGAATTCGCCGGCGGGCTGCTCGCGCACAGCGCGGCGTCGAACGACCCGTTGTGGCGTCTGCCGTTATGGGCGCCGTATCGCAAGATGATCGAAGGCAAGACCGCCGACATCAACAACGCGCCCGAGGGCGGTTATGCCGGCGCGATCACGGCGGCGTTGTTCCTGGAGGCGTTCGTCGAAAAGGACGTCCCGTGGGCGCACATCGATCTGATGGCATGGAACGTGAAATCCCAACCGGGGCGGCCCGAGGGCGGCGAAGCCATGGGGATTCGGGCGCTCTACGGTTACATCGCCGAACGCTTCGGATCGGCGGGCTGAGAAAAAGGGAGCCGATGGTGGCATTAACCGAACTCGACGCCTTGGAACTGTTTCGCCGGACGGTCGTGACGACGGTTCGTCAGGATTCGCCCGATCTGTCGGCGCGCCAGATGGCGCTGCTGCTGACGGTCTACCTGACCGAACCGCCGCATACGGTGCGCGGCATGGCCGAGTCGCTGAAGGTGTCCAAACCCGCGATCACGCGCGCGCTCGACCGGCTGACGGACCTGAAACTGATCCGGCGCAAGAAGGACGACGAGGATCGGCGCAACGTGTTGATCCAACGCACGGTGCGCGGTTCGGTTTTTCTGCGTGAGTACGGCGAGGTCATCGTCTCGGCGGCGAAGCAGTTGGGAATCGGAGAGCCGCCCTCGTTACACGTGCCGGCCGACGCGGCCGCGGCGCCACCCGCGCCATCGGCGGTGAAACCGTCCGGCAGTGACGACACCTGGTTCAGCCGCAAGCTTGACGAAAAAGAATAACCGTCATTTTAACAGGCGCCTTAAAAGCGCGGCTTCAACATGCGCCTTAAAAGCGCGGTTTGGGCGTGTTTCATCACGCGTGTTTCAGGCGGCGCGCCTGCCGCCGATACCGGTAAAGATACGTCGGCAGGATCGCTTCCGCCGCCTGCGGCGTGATCCCGATATCCTCGAGGCCGGGAAGGCCATTGTCGGCGACGTTGTCGTATTTGAGCAGGTCGACCTGATCGCAGGTGAGAAGCGGTTTCGGCAAAAGCTGCAGGAAGAACGCCTCGATCTTGGCCGCCCAGTACGGCAAGGGCAGAAGCAGGCGTCTGCGCTCGATGGTCCGCAGGACCAACTCCATGATCTCCTTGAAGCTGTACGTGCGCGGTCCGCCGAGTTCGTAGATTTTCCCCTGCCGGTCACGGTTCAGCATGATCTCGGTGATGGCGTCTGCGACGTCGCCGACGTAGACGGGCTGCATCTTGGTGCCGCCGTCGCCGAAAAAGTCGAATTTGAACATCGAGCCGGATACTTTTTTCGGCGGAAACGGACAGCCGATCACCGGCATCACCGGCGAAAGGCGGGACACCGACGCGAACAGATTGAAGAAACCGTCCTCCGGGCCGAACACGACGCTCGGGCGCACGATGGTGGCGCCGGGGAAAGCTTCCGTAACGGCAGCTTCGCCGCGGGCCTTGCTGCGGGCGTACTTCGCCAGCGAATTTTCGTCGGCGCCGATGGCCGAGACGTGGATCAATTGTTTCACGCCCGCTTTCGCCGCCGCTTCGGCGATCGTTTTGGCACCGTCGACGTGCACGCGTTGGAATGTCCGCCGGCCGCGTTCGTAGAGAATGCCGACCAGGTTCACGACCGCGTCGGCGCCGTGAACGGCAACGTCGACCGCTTCGGCGTCGTTGATGTCGACCGACAGCGGAACGATCTGGCCGACATCGCCCATGGGTTTGAGAAAAATAGCATGATCCATGTGGCGGACCGCCACGCGCACGGTCATGTTTCGGGCGACGAGGCGTTTGATCAGATGGCGGCCCAGAAATCCGGAGCCTCCGAAAACGGTTACGACGCGACGGGCCACGGGATGCCTCCTTTTCGATGACCGTCCGGCGGCCTGACAACGGCGTTCGGACCTGACGTAAAGCACGGGATCGGCAGGCGCGCCGATACCGGCGGCTACCCTCGATCGGATCACGATTTATCGGAAATACCGTTCGATCCCGATAAATCATGTGAATCC
>JAVJPD010000181.1:0-2475 GCA_040216475.1 Rhodospirillales bacterium | reverse complement strand
CGGCGCCGTGGCGCTTCGTCATCTGCAGCCGTCCGGTTTCCGTGGCCAATATTTCCCGCAATTCGCCGAAAAGATCGACGAGCAAACCCTTGAACGTGCTTTCGGTGAATTTCCAGCTGAATTCATTCGCCGCGATGGCCGGTTGCCCCGGCGTCGAATTGTCGTTCACGAGATCGACGAACCAGCCGGCGCTTTCCTCGATGCTTTCCAAATGCAGCGCCAACGCCACCAAGGCATCCTGCGTAACCAGCTTGGCATCCTGGCTGCCGTAAACCTTGCTCCAATCGATATTCTCGAGGCTGCCGTTGGTCCGCTGAACGATGCCCTTGGTCATCGTCTGATAACGTTCGATCAGGCTTCTGCCGAGCAGGATATGCAGGACGGTGAAGAAGCCGGGCAGCATCGCCCGCGATACCTTGCCGTCGGCATTCGGTGCTTCATCAAGACCTGCCAGCTTGTGTTCGAACGTGCGCACCAGCAAACGGCCGAAAAAATTCTCCCGTTTCTCATCCTCGACGCCGAGGGATTTCAGCACCCGCAGATAGTCCTCGATGTCCATCTGCGTGTGTTCGGTCTTGCGCACGGGCTTACCCGTGGACGCCGGTTTCTTCGCCGCCGGCGCGGGCTTCTTGGCAGCCGCGCCGTAATCGGTTTGCGGAATAAAGGGCTCAGCCGGAGAATTCTCGAAATCCGTAAAAACCGCCTTAGAGGCCCCCGACTTTTTCACCATCTTTTCTCATGCCCTGAAAGCGTTTGTTCTGGTATCCCGGCACGGAGGGGACTCCGCCCCGAAAGCTCTATAGGGGTCCTATAAACTACATATATTAACAAAAAATATATGCAGCACAATATCTTGCTCATTTAGCTGCCGAGCACGAGCAGCGTGGGGTCTTGTTGAATTTAAGGGTGGATGCCTGGCCGGCACGGGAATGTCGCATGAATCGGCGACCGACGCGAGCCGAAATTCTCCTTCGCTGGCTCATGATCCCCCGCGAATCTCGTCGAACGAATTTAGGCGCATTGTTCTTAATTTTCCCTTTCATTTCAGCGCTTCCCTTGACGTCATCAGGGGTGCGGCCTAGCCTGCAACGCCTTTTCGAGAACAAACGGGACCGTGCGTGCCGATGTCTTCCCCAGCTGCTTTCGCCTCCATACCGTCCGTCGACCACGTACTGAGTCTGCCGTCGGTTATTGAATTGACGGATATTTACGGTCGCCCCATGACGGTCGAGGCCGTTCGTGTCGTATTGGCCGAGTTGCGTGAGTCGCTATCCGAGGCAAAACCATCCGGCAAACAAAAATTAGATGGAGAAACGATCGTCCCGCGAATCGCCGAATGTCTCGAAACCTGGACGGCGCCGCCCCTGCGCGCCGTTTACAACCTGACCGGCACGGTGCTCCACACCAATCTCGGCCGCGCCTTGTTGCCCGAAGAGGCCATCGACGCGATGACCCATGCCGCGCGCGACGCAAGCAACCTCGAATACGATTTAACGACGGGTAGACGCGGCGACCGGGACACCCATCTCGATGCGTTGCTCTGCCGCCTCACCGGCGCCGAGGCGGCGACCGTCGTTAATAACAACGCCGCCGCCGTGTTGCTCTGTCTCAATACTTTCGGATTGCGAAAGGAAATCCCCGTATCCCGGGGCGAGCTGATCGAAATCGGCGGATCGTTCCGCATGCCCGACATCATGAGCCGGGCCGGCTGCAAACTCATCGAGGTCGGCACGACCAACCGCACACACTTGAAAGACTTCGAAGGCGCCATCGGCAAACGCACGGCGCTTTTGATGAAGGTTCACACCAGTAACTATGCCGTACAGGGATTCACCAAGGCAGTACCGGAAAAGGAACTGGCGAACCTTGCGCATAAACATGGCTTGCCGTTCATGGTCGATCTCGGCAGCGGCACCCTGATCGATCTGACCCCATACGGCCTGCCGCATGAGCCGACGGCCCAGGAAACCCTCGCCCAGGGAGCCGATCTGGTGACCTTCAGCGGCGACAAGCTGCTGGGCGGACCGCAGGCCGGCATCATCGTCGGTCGTGCCGATCTGATCGCCAAGATCAAACGCAATCCGATGAAACGCGCCATGCGGCTCGACAAGGTGGCGATCGCCGCGCTTGCCGCCGTTCTGCAGCTTTACGCCGACCCGGAAAAGCTGGTCGAGCGCGTACCCACGTTGCGCCTGCTGGCCCGTTCCCGCGAGTCCATCGAACAATCGGCGCAGCGATTACGCCCGAAGGTTCAACGGTATCTCGGCACCCGCGCCGACGTGACCCTCGAACCCTGCAACAGCCAGACCGGCAGCGGCTCCCTGCCGCTGACCCGCATCCCGAGCGCGGCGCTCGTCATCCGGCCCAAGGCCGTAAGGCGCCAGGCCGGCACCGCGGCGCGGCGCATTGCCGATGCCTTCCGCCGTCTGCCCCGGCCCGTGATCGGGCGTTTGCAGGACAACGCCTTTTGGCTCG
>JAVJPD010000180.1:0-7821 GCA_040216475.1 Rhodospirillales bacterium | reverse complement strand
GCAGCGCCAAGATCGACGCCCGCACCGGCCAATGGGAAGGGGTCAAGGACACCTTCCGCCATTGGTTTCTGGTGCTCAGAGTCGGCCTGATCGGCGCGATCCTCGGCGCGGTGCCGGGTATCGGCGCGTCCGTCGTCGACTGGATCGCCTACGGCCATGCGGCGCGCACCGAAAAGGACGCGAACAAGACCTTCGGCACGGGCGACGTGCGCGGCGTTCTCGCCTCGGAAGGCTCGAACAACGCCAAGGAAGGCGGCGCCTTGGTGCCGACGATTGCGTTCGGCGTGCCGGGCAGCGCCTCGATGGCGATCCTGCTCGGCGCGTTCCTGATTCACGGGCTCGTGCCGGGGCCCGAAATGCTGACCACGAAGCTGGATGTCACCTACACGCTGGTGTGGAGCGTCGCGCTTGCGAATGTGCTCGGCACCGCGATTTGTTTCGCCTTTTCCGGCCAATTCGCGAAGATCGCCCTGATCCGCCAGCCGGTGATCATGCCGCTGATCCTCGCGGTTCTGTTCATCGGCGCCTTTCAGGCGACGCGCAGTTGGGGCGATCTGATCTCGATGCTGCTGTTCGGCATCCTGGGCTGGACCATGAAGCGGCTGCGCTGGCCGCGCCCGCCGGTGATCCTGGGCGTCGTGCTCGGCGGCATCGTCGAACGCTATTTGTTCGTCTCGGTCGCACGTTACGGCATCCACTGGCTGTGGCGTCCCAACGTCATCGTCGTTTTACTGATGTCCTTGTGGGGATTGCTGCGTCCGCTGATGAAGCAATGGAAAATCATGGGCGGATACCAGGGGATGGTCACCGGCTATTCGAGGCCGCACTTCGATAAGAACAGTATCTTTTACGCGTTCTTCATTGGCTCGACGTTCGTGCTGGTGATGGCGGCGACGCAATGGAATTTAGTGGCCAAGTTCGTGCCGGTGGTGGTGGGTATCTTCGCCATGGCGGTCGCGGGTATCAGCCTGCTCAATCACACTTTCCGGCCGCGCGAGGAAGAGGGCGACGATATCAGCAAATACCGGAAAGAGGCGACCAAGACCCTGCACATGGACCTGACCGCCGACGAGGGCATCGATGCCTCTTTGGTGCGAGTCCGGGCGATCCGCTATCTCGCCTGGATTCTGGGCCTGCTGGGGGCCGTATGGCTGGTCGGCATGTTTCCGGCGGTCTTCCTGTTCGTGATCTTTTACATGCGCGTGGAAGGCAAGGAGTCCTGGCCGCTGATTTTGGCCTGCGCCGTCGGAGTCACGACCTTCGCGGTCGTCTCTTTCGACATGCTGCTGACGCTGCCGTGGCCGCATTCCCTGCTCGGGGATATGGTGCCCGCCTTGCGGCCTCTGATCCCGTCGGTCTGAGCGGCGACTTTTCAATCATCCCGTGTGATCGCGGAAGCCCGCTCTCTTGGTAAAACGGCCGCGCCATTTGACGTCCTGATAGACGTTCTCGACCATGAACGGAATCCGGGTCGGCCGGGCCCAGGTATAGTATTCCCAATCCTGAAGTTCATCCTGCAGCCGTTCCGGCGGGATGCCGTTGCCGATCAGTTCGGCGATGCGGTCGCTCAGGGTTATCAGGTAGTTTTTAAACGTTTCGATCGCCTCGCTGTTGAGGCCCTTGATCGGTCGGCCGTGGCCCGGCACCACCGTTTCGCATTTGATCTCGAGCAGCCGGTCGAGGATGGCGATCAGGTTGCCGATGTCGGCAGTCTTGAGGCGGCCGTGCACGCCCGCGAACACCAGATCGCCGGCGAACAGGATGCTGCGCTCGGGAAAATGCACCACCATGTCGCCCGGGCAATGGCCGTGACCCATGTGGATCAGGTCGATCTTTTCGCCGGCAAGTTTCATGGTGGCCTGTTCCTTCAGGCCGATGTGGGGGATCAGGGCCGTCGGATCGGATGCCAGATGCGCGAGCGCGGGGTTGCGCCGTTTGAGATCGTCGATCCAGAAATCGTCATGCATCTTGTTGTCGATGCGATCGCGGCAGACGTCGGAGGCCACGATGAAGGCGCCCTGGCCGCGGAAAATGTGATTCATCGTGAAATGATCGCCGTCGTCGTGGGTATTGATGGCGAGCCGCACCGGCCGGTCGCTGACCTGTTTATACGCCGCCATCCAGCCGTCGTAATTGCGGATGAAGCTGTCGATGGAGACGACGCCTTCCTCGGTCACGATGATGCCGTTGTTGGAATCCCCTTCGGGCCCAACGTAAACGAAAACCCCGTCGCCGACGGTCTCGAGGCCGCCTTTTTCAAAATCGAACGTCATGCTTATTTCATCCCCCCTTTTTATGCTTATTTAGAACGAACTAATATATTACACTCCCCGCCGTTTAACGCTTCAATTTTATTTTCGTTCAGGTTTTTTACCCATGCCCAGAATTCCCTATGTCGAGCCGGTCGACGAGCCGGAAGAACTGCGTCCCGTCTTCGAACAACTCCGTCAAACACGCGGCCAGGTGCCCGGCATGTATCGACTGTTGGCGCATCAGCCGGCCGTGCTGGCGGCGCACCGGGCGTACTTCCATGCCGCGCTCGATGAAGGGGTGTTGCCGCGGAAATTCAAGGAAAAGATCGCCTTCAAATCCGCCCGGCTGTGCGGTTCGGTTTATTCGTCCGCGTCCCATCGACGCTATGCGATCAAACACGGCGTGAGCGAGGCGGAAATCGAGGCGATAGACCGGTCGGACTATAGCGGGCTCGAGCCGCGTGAACGGGCGGCGCTCGAATTCGCCGAGTCGATGATCGAGACCGGCGGCGCGGTGCCGGATGATCTTTGCCGCACGCTGAAATCGTTTTTCAACGACGCGGAATTCGTCGAGATCGTGGCGTTGATCGGGATCATGCAACTCGCGAGCGTTTTCGGGGCGGTGTTCGATCTGAAGGCGGATTGAGGCGCTCTTGCTCCGGCGAACATGGTTGTCAACCTAACGACATTGCACCACAATCGGCGCAACGCCAGCGCGCCGCATCGCGAAAGGGCGGGGCGCTCAACACAACCGAATCCAGGGAGGGCAAGTGATGACCAGTAAGAAGATTGCTGTTTCCGCACCGATGGACAAGCTGAGCCGCTATATCGCAGCGGCGGGGCAACGTCGGTTGCCCGCGGCCGTGGCCGAGAAAACCAAGCACCATCTGCTCGATACGCTGGCGGCGATGATTTCGGGGTCGCGCCTGAAGCCGGGCAAGATGGCCACTAAGTACATCCGCAGCCAAGGCGGTACGAAGGAAGCGACCGTCATCGGCACCAAGTTCGTGACCACGATCGTCAATGCCGCGCTCGCCAACGGCATGATGGGGCATGCCGACGAGACCGACGATTCGCACTTCGAGGGAAAATTTCATCCCGGCTGCGGTATCGTTCCGGGCGCGCTGGCGGTGGCCGAGAAAACCGCCGGTTCGGGCGAGGCTTTATTGCGCGCGGTTGCGCTGGGTTACGACGTCGGGGCCCGTATCAATCGCTCGCTCGGCATCACCAAGACCTACCAGGGCGGCCACAGCACGCACACGCTCGGTGCCGCTTTCGGTGCGGCGGCGGCAGCCGGTTCGTTGTTCAAATTCGATCCGCGTCAGGTTCGTTACATGCTGTCTTATACCGGCCAGCAGGCCTCGGGGCTGTATTGCTGGGCCCGCGACGAGGAGCATATCGAAAAGGCGTTCGATTTCGCCGGTCAGGGGGCGCGCAACGGGGTGAGCGCCGCGAGCTTCGTTGCCGCGGGATTTACCGGCGTCGACGATGTGTTCTCGGGCCACAACAATTTCTACTCGGCCATCGGCGAGAATCCGAAGCCGGCGGAGCTCGGCAAAGATCTCGGTAAACGTTACGAGATCATGCAGGCCACCATCAAGAAATGGTGCGTCGGTTCGCCGATCCAGGCCGTGCTCGATGCCGGTATCGCCTTGATCGAGGAGCACGGAGTTTCGGACAAGGATGTCGAGCAGATCGTCATCGAGATGCCGGACGACCGTGCCCATATCGTCGACAACCGCAACATGCCCGATATCTGCGTTCAGCACATGCTGGCCATCATGCTGATCGACGGCGGCGTCAACTTCGCTTCGGCGCATGATTATCCGCGCATGAAGAACAGCCGGGTTATGGCGTTACGCAAGAAAATGACGGTCGTGCCCCGCGCGAAACTGACAAAGGCGCTGCCGCCACGCCAAATCGTTCTTGAAATCGCGACCAAGGACGGCCGCACGTTGCGCCATCACACCCGCGCCGTGCGCGGCACGCCGGCCAATCCGATGCCGCGTGCCGAGGTCGAGGAAAAAGCGCTGGACTTGACGGCGCCGATTCTCGGCGTCAAGCGCGCCCGCACGCTGATCGATACGATCTGGGATATCGAGCGTCTGAAAAGCGCGCGCCGGTTGCGGCCGTTGTTGCAGGCTTAAGAAAAATAAAGAGAGAAACGCCGTGTCCGATTCAACCGCTTCAACCGCCAAGGAGGTCCGGGTCGTTTCGGCGACCGCCGTGCTCGGCTCGGGGTTCGTCGAAAGCTCGTTCGAGCGCGCGCTGACGTTCGACCCCCATTTCATCGGCTGCGACGCGGGAACAACCGACGCGGGGCCGATTTATCTCGGCACCGGCAAGACCGCGTTTCCGATCGAATCCATCAAGCGCGATTTGAAATTGCAGGTGGTGGCGGGACGCAAGCGCAACATTCCCGTGATCATCGGCTCCTGCGGCACCGCCGGCGCGGATTCCCAGCTCGAGAAAGTCTTCGAGGCCCTGAAGGAGATTGTCGAGGAGGAAAAACTCAGCCTCAAGGCCGCGCTGATTCATTCCGAGCAGGATAAGGCGTATCTCAAGAAGAAGTTCCGCGAGGGTAAAATCCGCCCGCTCGACAACCCGCCGCCGTTCGACGAGGACGTCATCGAGCGCTCGGAACACATCGTCGGTATGGCCGGCGCGGAGCCGTTTCAAAAAGCGATCGAAGCGGGCGCCGACGTGATCCTGGCGGGCCGCGCCAGCGACTGCGCGGTGTTCGCGGGCTACGCCATGATGTTGGGGGCACCCGAGGGGCCGGCCTGGCATGCGGCGAAGATTCTCGAATGCGGCAACTCGGCGGTGACCCAGCGCAAGACACCGGATTCGATGGTGGCGATCATCCGCGACGACCATTTCGATCTCATCGCGGGCGATTCCACCCTGCGCTGCACGCCGCACAGCGTCGCCGCGCACGCTTTATATGAAAACGCCGATCCGTTCGAGCTCAAGGAATGCTCCGGCACCCTCGACATCACGGACGCAACCTATGAGGCGTTGGATGACAAGACGGTGCGGGTTTACGGCAGTCGCTTCGTGCCGGCGAACGTTTACACCGTCAAGCTCGAAGGCGCCGAGTTTGTCGGCTATCAAAGCATCACCATCGGTTCCATTCGCGATCCGTTCATCATCCGCCAATATGGCGACTGGATCGAACGTCTGAAGGTCAAGATGGACGACCGTATGGCCATGGTATTCGGCAACAAGGTCTCAAAGGACGACTACACGATTTCCTTTCGCACCTACGGCATCGACGGCACCATGGGGCCGCTGGAGCCGGTCAAGGAACATCATAGTCATGAATTGTGCGTGGTCTGCGAGGTGACGGCGAAAACCCAGGACCTCGCCAACAAGGTCTCGGCCATCTACCGCCATCAGGCCCTGCACCTGCCGATCCCGGAATGGCAAGGGCACATCACCGGCCTTGCGACGCCGTATAATCCGTCTTATCTCGAACGCGGTCCGGTCTACCGCTACAACATGAACCACGTGGTCGAGCCCGACGATCCGTGCGAGATGTTTCCGATGGAGCTGCACGACCTGTCCGCCTGAGGGCTTGGAGCGGCGGGTCCATTCCGGCTCGACCCCGGGGGCCTTTTCTGGCTTAATCTTCCGCGGTCAGTGGGGCGGAGATTCCGTGGAATCCGTCGCTTTAAGCACGCCGGAAAACCGGCGGCCGGCGATGGTCGGGAGGAGGCTTGAGGTGGGTACGGATACCGTCGATTTCACCGTCGAGGACGTCGACATCCTGACGAGTGGCGACCGGGAAATGATGCTGCGCCTGTTCAAGCCGGCGGGCGGCCGTAGCACGAAGAGCCTGGGCGGTGCCGTGCTCGATCTGCACGGCGGCGTCTGGAACAACGGCTCGCGGGAGGGATGCACGGCGCGCGACACGTATCTGGCGGGCGCAGGCATCCTGGCCGCTTCGCTCGAATACCGCCACGCGGACGAGGGTTATCCGACGTCGCTGATCGACATCAATTACGCGGTGCGCTGGCTGAAGGCAAACGCGCGCGATCTCGATATCGATCCCCGGTGCATCGGCATCTGCGGCCAATCGAGCGGCGGCCATCTCGCGATGCTCGCGGCAATGCGCCCGTTCGATCCGCGCTATGCCTTGCTGCCGTTAAGAGACGACGCGCCGGACATCGACGCCACCGTCGCCTGCGTCGGCATGGCATGGCCGGTGATCAATCCGCTATCGCGCTATCGTCATGCGTTGCGGATTCGAAAGACCGATCCGTCCGCCGCCTGGGTAAAGGACATTCCCGAGTGTCATGACCGGTATTGGAAAACCGAAACGGCGATGGCCGAGGGCAACCCGGTGCTGGCGCTTGAGGCAGGCGAACCCGTGCAAACGCCGCCGACGCTTTGGATTCAGGGGCAACCCGATCCGCAGCACGATTACCGCGATCCGGACTCGCCGCTCGACCTTAACGAGCCCGAGCGGTTCGTGCAGGATTACCGTCAAGCCGGCGGCGAGATCGAAATCCTGCACATCGAGCAGGCGAGGAAGGAGACGCCGGATTCTTATGGTCCGTTTGCGGCATTTTTCCGCAAACATCTGATGGCATAACAAAAGAAAGGAATACCCCGAATGGAATGTCGCATGGATGGGCGCGTCGCGCTCGTAACGGGGGGCAGCCGCGGCATCGGCAAGGTTTTTGCCGCGATCCGCGCCTGCCGGCGGGTACGCGCGCGACCGGCATGGCCATCATGAAAGTTCTATCCAAGGAAGGCGCGCCGCACTAAGACGCCTTACTGCGCCGCCGCCTTCTTGCGGTTGCCCTCTAAGCGTTCGTCGACCAGCTTGACCGTCTCGTCGATGACGGCGAGGTTCTTGCCCTTCATGGCCGCGATGGTCTGCACCAGCTTGTCGACGCGCTCGATGTAGGGTGCGCCGGCGTAAAGAGCGCGCGCGGCCGACGACGGCTTGGCGAGGCTGAGTGCCGCGTTGGCGTACTTCTCGAACGGCACCATGTCGTCCTTGGCGGCACCCAGCGAGACGCAGAGTTCGACCACCCACTCGTACACCGCCTTCGAAGCCGCGGGATCGGTATGCACCGAGTCCTTGATCGAGCGCGCATCGCCTTTTTGCACGCAGCGGTAATTGCCGGTCAGCAGCATGCACCACTTGGCGAGCGGTACGAAGATCGAGTCATGTACCCGCAGTTTCACCGGCAGCTCGATTTTTTCGCCGCCGGCATCGAAGCGGACATCCTGAATGCCTTTTTCCAGGTCCTTCATGATCCGGGTGTTGGCGTCATCGGCGAAGCGCGCGACCTTGAAGTTGGTGGGCAAACTGACCTGCAGCACGTTCACCGGTTCCTCCGGCGGGCGGAAGCCCTGCGCGTCCGGGCTCGCCAGCGTAATCAGATCGGGGTTGAAATTATCCCACACGCTCGGGTCGGTGTAGCAGCCGCGCAGCTTGTCCGTGTCCAGGCCGGGGATGCGTTTGAGATAGGCGAGCGGCGGCATGTTCATGATCGACATGCACGGCTTGCCGGTTTTCGCCACCTTATCGAGCAAATCCCTCACGCCGGGGAAG
>JAVJPD010000179.1:0-1471 GCA_040216475.1 Rhodospirillales bacterium | reverse complement strand
TCTGGTGATTTTCTCCGATTGCGGGTTGGGATCGTCGGCGATGTCGTCGACGTCGCGGCAAAAGGCGTAAACGGCATACATGGCCAGGCGTTTTTCCTCGCCGAGCCGCCGCATCGCCCAGAAAAAAGACGTTTTAGACTGCTTGACGATCCTCTCGACATGGGCATTCGCCTCGGCCACATCGGTTACAAGCGTTGTTGCCGTCATTGCGTGAAGCACCCCTCCGAACGTGCCCGTAACCCGGACGCGCCGATCATTTCTTGTCGCGGAGGGAGCCCTGATAGCGCCCCTTCCAGGCCCCACCTTTACCACGCCAATGGCGGCGTGCCGAATCCAGCGTCATCAGGGTGTAGAGCAAACCGGCCCCGGGCAAGGCCAGGGCCCACGCCCCGTTGAGACCGTAAAGGCGCAGCGTCGGCCGGTAGGCGGCGGTCATCGCGCCGTAAGCCACAATGCCGAATGCCGCGAGCGCCGAATCGGCGGCGGCAATCCCGCCGATCGTCGCCAAAGGCGGCACGAGATAGATCGCGACCATACCGATCACGGTCCCGAGCAACAGCAAAACGGAATGCCGCAATTGTTCGTAGGCGCTCCGCGCGACCATGCGCCAAATCTCGCCCAGAGCCTCGTAGCTGCGCAGGCTCACGGTATCCTCGGTCAAGCCGAGCCAAATCTTCCCGCCTTTCTTGATCGCCGCCGCCAAGGCGCAATCGTCGATCAATTGATCGGCAATGGCCCCGATGCCGCCGATTTTCCGCAACGCCGAACGGCGCACCAGCATGCAGCCCCCGGCGGCGGCGGCCGTGCCGTTTTTCGGATCGTTGACCCACCGAAACGGGTAGAGCTTCTGGAAAAAGAAAACGAAGGCCGGAATCAGCCAGCGTTCCCAGAAATACCGGCACTGCAACAAGACCATCAAGGACACCAGGTCGTAGCCGCCGCGCTCGGCCTGATCGACGAGCCGGAGAAGACTTCGCTCGCCGTGCTCGATGTCGGCATCGGTCAACAGCACGTAGGCCGCCGACGGATTGATATCCTCGGCCTTTTGCACCCCCTGATGCACTGCCCACAGCTTTCCCGTCCATCCCGGCGCAAGCGGCGCGCCGTCAAGTACCGTCAAACGGCTTGCCCCGCCCGCGATGGTTTGCGCCGCGTCGCGCGCGTCCCGCGCGGTCGCATCCGTGCTGTTGTCGTTCACGACGACGATATGAAAACCGCCGGGATAATCCTGGCGCAGCAGCGAGGCGACCGTTTTGCCGATCGAGCCTTCCTCGTTTCGCGCCGGGATGACGACGACGACATCGGGCGGAGTCGCGCGGTCCTCGGGAACGGACGGCAGGCGTTGGTCGGCCTTCCAGAAAGATCCCCGGAACAAGATCAAAAACAGCCACGCTGCCGCCGAGACGGCGGCCACGGCATGGACCCATTCGAAATTCATGGCTTGTAAAGGCCCGTCAGCACGGCGCCGGCG
>JAVJPD010000178.1:0-2996 GCA_040216475.1 Rhodospirillales bacterium | reverse complement strand
GTGTTCAAGGGCGAGGCGGTCTGTAAGGATAACGTCGATCAAGGCGTGCAGGTTGCGGACGTGTCCGGCAAGCCCATCGTTGCGATCGCCGCCAAAACCCCGGCCCATGAAGGCGTTTTCGATGCATTGAGCGTCGACGATCTTCCCGCCGCGGCCGCCCGGTCTGCGCCGCAATCCGTCGCGGCCGAAAACGAAAAAGCGCTGCCGGTGAAGCGAGCCTCGACGATGGAACTCGCGATCCTCGAAATGGAAGCCCATCGGCTGGCGAACATCGCAACCGCCGCCGGTGCGCCCGATAAAACGAAATCCCCGTCACGGCCCGGCGCCATTGAGCCGACGGCCGTGAAACGGTCGACCCTCGCAACCGCCCCCGGCAGACCGATCCCGTTACCGGGTATCGAACAGGCGCCAAAACGCACCCAAGTTTCCCAGGGTGAGATACACATCGCCGATGCCGAGGGCGGTTCGGGATTGATGTCGCGGCCGTTGCCGCCGCCCGCGCCCGTATCGATCGAACGGGTGAACAAGACGGAACGGCTGTTACCGCGCCGCCCCGCGCCTTCCGCGGCAGCAAAAACGGTCGCGCCGGTCGAAACCGTCAAGGCGGTGGAAAAGCCGATCGTGCGTAAGGTGAGCGAGAAAACGGTAACGCCCGAAAAGCCCGCGACCTTCGAACCCGTCGTCGAATTCGAAACGCCGAAACCGTCCGCCGCGGAAAAGCCGAAACGGGCCCTTCGCAAGGCCCCGGCGCCGGCGCGTCAGAAGCGCGCTCCGGCGGTGCATGAAGCGACCGCCCGGCCCGGCCTTTATTACGTTTTAGGCAGCTTCTCCGTGGCGGCGAACGCGAAACGCATGGCGCGCAAAGCCGCCGGACTGCACCCCAAGATCGTGGCGGCCAGCCCCAAAGGCAAGCGCGTGTTGCGTGTGCTGGTCGGGCCGTTTTCCAAGGAGCGGCAAAACCGGATCAAGGCCGAAATCCGGGCCGCGAACGTTCGCGGCTTCTGGATTCTGCACATGAAAACCGCCACCAAAATCGAGCGCCTGACGGGAGCCCAGCTCGCCGCGTTGAGCCGGTGACGGCGCCGGTCAGCTGACCAGCTTCAGCGGCCTTTCCAAACTCCGCAGAAACGCGAGGATCGCTTTGGTGCTCTCGATCAGCGGCCGATCGTGCCGGCTGTGTTTCAGTTCGAACGCGAAACGCTTTTCCCAACGACGGATGTAGTCGCGCGGCCTGTCGGGTTCGGCTTTCTCGCCGGTCAAGGCGCCGATGGTCCGATCGAAGGCGGGTTGCAGTTCGGCCTGGAACGCGAGCACGGCGTATTCCTCCCAGGCGAGATAGCCGGCGGCGTAAAGATCGAGGGCCAGTCCGGCCATCGCGCGCGGCGAGATGTGGCGCACGTTGCGCGATCCCAGGATTTCCATTAGTTCCCGATCGAGGTCCCGGTTGATGTCGGGCGGCTCTGTCGTGGCCGGCAGGCCCGGCGGTTCGAAGGGAACGATAGCGGTCGACGGTATGGTGATGGGGCCGTCGGCCGCTTCGTCCTCGAACGCGTTCGGGGGGTGAGGCGGATCGGGGGCATAGTGGTTCATTGACGCTTCTCCGTTCTGTTTTATCGATTTTTTATGGGAACCGGGAAGGTGAACGCGCGGAAATGCCCGGCATTCACAACGAATGCCGGGGCGCTGGGGGACATTGTGATGTCCGAAAACATCATCGACGGCCTTTCCTTCCCCGTTCTTTCATGGCCGGCATTGGCTGCCGTTTTGGTCGGTTGCGCGGCCGCGGCAATGAGCCGCCGCACACGTTTCCATTATGTTTCAAGCAATCGCCGTGCCACGGCCGGGCCGGGAATAAAGCTAGAGCCGGTCATGGTTAGTCGGAATCGCCACTTGCCCTCATCCTTGCGATCCGACAACCATGTGAGCTGGCTCTAACTTATTGATGTCGATCGGATTCACATGATTTATCGGAACCGAACAGTGTTTCCGATAAATCATGATCCGATCTAGGAAACGCGGCGCTCGGCCGCGCGGGGAGACATCGGAGGGAGGGAAAAAGAAGCCGCACCCGGCAAAAATTGCCGGGCGGGATCAACCGGCGCAAAAGGCGGGATCAGTCGCCGCCGTCGCCCCAGACCGGTTCTTCCGTGCGTTCGACCGGGCGGAATTCTCCGTTGATGAAGCGGGCGTCGGGATAGGGTGTATCCGAGGACGGCCGCGCCGCGACCCGCAGAATGGTGCTGTTCGGGAAGTGCCGTTTGGCGGCCTCGTTGGCGGCCCGCTGGTTCTTGGCGGCGATCAGGTCGAAGCAGATCGCCTCGGGTGCGTTGCGGTCGACATGAATAACGGTGAACATTTTCTCACTACCCCCCCTGGAACCGATTTTTCGATTATTTTGTTGATAGGGGTAGTTCATGGCCATGAAATCAATCCTATTTTACGACGGCGTTCATCATGGCGGCAGTCCGTCGACCGAACTTGTGTCGATTTTGTTGGAATCCCCGCACAGAAAGCCCCCTTTGCCCATCCTCGCTTGGCTGATTTTCTTCCCAGAATCACCAAGCAAGATTCCGAATATAATAGATAAAGTGTCATGTCAACATAATATACACATGATTTGGTATTTAGAGAGTCAGTAATCGCCCCGCGATAGGGATCGATTCATCTGACTCTCTAATTTGCCTATGCTGACTCGTGCGGTTTCATCGAACACGAATTAAAAAAAGAGAGTCATATCAACCGGTTGAATCAATTATTCCCGCCTCGGGACTCTGTAAAAACCGCGAAACGAGTCCTTGGGATTGATTTGGATACTTGCCCGGCGATGGGGGATATTCATGAGGAATCCTTGACTCGCCGTTAGGAATTATTGACTCGGTGATCCTAGGATCGGATTTAACATTATGAGGGCCGAGCCAATACTTCGGATTCCAAGCCATTGATTTGACTCATTTTTTAGCGGCGTTCCCAACGCCTTGATTCAGCGGTCTTTGAGG
>JAVJPD010000177.1:0-3942 GCA_040216475.1 Rhodospirillales bacterium | reverse complement strand
GGAATCGGCGGTTCGATCTCAAGGGAACGTTCCGCGAAACCTCATTCCTGCGCCGGGATGGGCTTGAATTCGCCGTCGGTTCGGTCGAGGGACAACAACTCCCCGGTCGCAACCGTAAAAAAACCACCGTACAATCGAAGGTTATCGGCCTTGACGTGCTCCGCCACGAACGGAAACGTCATCAGGTTCTGCAGAGAGGTGTGGATTGCCGCATGCTCCATGGCATGCTGCAGGGTATCCGGGTCGGCCCCGGCATGCCGGCGCAGAACGTCGGCGCGGGTCGTACGCATGATCGACATCCACTTGCCGATGAAGTCGCCGCCGGCCTCGGGCTCGTAGAGGCCGTCGAGAAACGCCTTAATGCCGCCGCATCGGCTGTGGCCCAGGATAATGATGTTTTTGACCCGCAGGCCGCAAACGGCGCATTCGATCGCGGCGCTGGTTCCGTGATAGCTGCCTTCCGATTCGTAAGGCGGCACCAGGTTGGCCACGTTGCGGACGACTAACAGTTCCCCGGGTTTGGTATTGAAGATCGCCGCCGGCTCGACGCGGGAATCGCAGCAGCTGATGACCATCGTGTCCGGCGTTTGGCCCTTGTCGGCCAGGGACTCATACAGTTCACGGTAATGGGCGTAGTATTTTTCGCGGAACCGGCGATAGCCGGAGACGAGATGTCGAATTTCCCTCATGACGACAGACTAAGCGAAACGGAGATATTAGTCAGCAAGTTCTTTGGACCGTTTCACGGCCGCGGCGACGGCTTTCGTCAGGAGAGGGCCTAGCCCGTCATCGGCCATCAGAACGTCGAGTGCGGCGGCCGTGGTGCCGCCCGGGCTGGTGACGTTCGTGCGCAAGGTTGCGGCGCTGTCGGCGGTTTGATTCAGAAGCTCGCCGGCGCCGGAAACCGTTGCCCGCGCCAATCGGTCGGAAAGCGCCGCGGGGAGCCCCGCGGCGGCTCCGGCTTCGGCCAGATATTCCGCCAATAAAAACACATAAGCCGGACCGCTGCCGGAGACGGCGGTGACGGCATCCATGAGATTTTCATCGTCGATCCAGGCGACCTCGCCGACGGCCTGCAGGAGCGATTGACAAAGATCGCGCTGCGCCGGCGTTGCGGCGGGGTTGGCGCAGGCGACGGTGATGCCGCGCCGGATCGCGGCCGGCGTGTTCGGCATGGCCCGGACGACGGCCGTATCCTTCCCGAGAGCCGATTCGAAAAAAGCGATCGTTTTACCGGCGGCGATCGACAGGCCGACGGCACCGGATTCGGCGAATCGTGCGTACGCCGGAACGGCATCGGGCATGATCTGGGGTTTGATTGCGAAGACGACGATGTCCGGACGATAATCGTCCGCCAGATCGCCCGGCGCGGCAACGACCGCGACGCCCTTGCCGGCGGTCAGCGAACGGCCGATATCCGGGCTCGGCTCGATGACGGTAATGGAGCTCGGCCTGAGGCCTTGATCGAGCCATCCCGCGAGCAGGGCGCCGCCCATCTTGCCGCATCCCGCGAGAAGCAGCTTGGTATCCACCGTCGACTTATGCCTCGCCGTGAATGTCGATCATGGCCGCCGTGACGGCTTCGGTAGCGGGCTTGCCGCCCCAGATGACATATTGAAACGCCGGATAGAAACGCTCGCATTCGTTCAGCGCCGTTTCTACCAGGTCCTGAATCTGTTCCCCGGTCGGGCCGCGCGTGCCGCGAGCCAAAAGAACGTGCCTGAACATGGGCAGCATTTCCTCTTCCCACATGCCGAAATGCCCGAGCCACAGTTTTTCGTTGGCCAAGGCGAGCAGTTCGTGGATGGGGCGGCGTTTTTGCTGGGGAACCCGCATATCGAAGGCGCAGGTAAAATGCATCGCGCCGATATCTTCGTTCCAGGCAAAATACAGGCTGTAATCGCACCATCGGCCGGGCGCTTGAACGGCGATCTCCTCGTTGTTGCGGCGGTCGGATGTCCAATCGTTGGCATCGGAAAGCTGCTCGATGATATCGAGAGGATCGGCGGATCGTGTTGCGAAGGAAATGTTGACGTCCGGCATGCCGTTAACTCCTTAAAGGCGGCCTATGGACCCCTGCCCGGAGGGATGCGCAGGATGAGAGGGAATCCCGGAAAACTGCGCAAAACAGGCATCGAGGTCTCTATATTTTGTATTGAACCCCCTCCGTAACCACAACTGATAGCCTGCCAAAAGCCGAGTCCCGGCGCAAGCCCGAAGAAGAGCCCAAGCCATTAATTTTTTGTGGATAACAGCGACGCCCGCCGAGGACGGGACGCAGGAGGGACCCGCGCGGCGGGGATTCGGCGCGGAGGGCCGGTTTCAGCCTTTGGCCGGCTTTGTCTTGGCCGTTCCGGACTTACCCGTCCCTGTCGCCTTGAGCTTGGCCTCCAGGGCGGCAACCCGTTTTTCCAGCTTTTCCTGCTCGGCGCGGGCCTTGAGCGCGACCGCCTTCATGGCCTCGAATTCCTCGCGGGGAACAAGATCCATATCCGATAACAGGTTTTCGGCCTGTTGGCGGACCAGGGCCTTGATCTCGTTGCGCACGCCCGCCAGGGTCGAGGCGGCGCCGCCGGCAACCTTGGCAAGATCGTCGAGCAGCTTGTTGTTGGTTTGCATGACGGCTCCTAGCTTTTCTGAGCGGCCGGTATTTTGCCGACCCTACGCACCTTTATTATTACGCACCTTTATTATGGTGTTCCCGCCCGGTTCAGGCAAGGATCGGAAGGGCGGCTTGCCCTTTGCTTGCGGCCGCTCAACCGCCGTCATATAAAGAGCCGGCGAATGGTAGGGCGGATTGATGATCGTTATCACCGGCGGCGCCGGATTCATCGGATCGAATATCGTCGCCGCGTTGGAAGAGCGCGGCGACAAGCATCTCGTGGTCTGCGATCATCTGCGCGAAGGCGAGAAATGGCGGAATATCGCCAAACGCGAGCTGGCCCATGTCGTTCACCCCGATCGTTTGTTCGAGTTTCTCGACGAAAACCAGACCAACATCGACGCCGTCATCCACATGGCGGCGATTTCCTCGACGACGGCAACCGACGTCGACTTGATCATCGAAACGAACTTCCGGCTTTCCATGAAGCTGTGGCGTTGGTGCACGATGCACCATGCCCGGTTTATTTACGCATCGTCGGCGGCGACCTACGGCGACGGTGCGCAGGGGTTCGCCGACGATGACTCGCCGGAAGCGCTGGCGAAATTGCGCCCGATGAATCCCTATGGATGGAGCAAGCATCTGTTCGACCGCCGCGCGGTGCGCGCGGTCCTGGACGGAGACGTTCATCCGCCGCAGTGGGCGGGATTGAAGTTCTTCAACGTTTACGGCCCGAACGAGGAACACAAGGGCGCGCAGCGCAGCGTCGTCTCGCAGATTTTCCCGACGGTACGCAACGGCGGGACCGTCACGCTTTTCAAATCCCACAATCCCGATTATCCGGACGGCGGACAAAAACGCGACTTCATCTGGGTCGGCGATTGCGTCGACGTCGTTCTGTGGCTTCTGGATACGCCGAACGTCAGCGGTCTGTTCAATTGCGGTACCGGCAAGGCACGCACGTTTCTGCATCTGGCCGAAAACGTGTTCAAGGCTTTGGGTCAGCAGCCGAAAATCGATTACCGGCCGACCCCGGAGGCGATCCGCGCGCGCTATCAGTACTTCACCGAAGCCGACCTCGGCCGGTTGCGCGCGGCGGGGTATAAAAAGGAATTCACGTCCTTGGAAGACGGTATCGCGCAGTACATACGGTCTTATCTCGATACGGACGATCCCTACCGCTAAACAATCCGGCAGGTTTTCATGACCTTCGCAATCGCCTTTCCGAATATCGACCCGGTCCTCATCGAGATCGGACCGTTCGTCGTTCGTTGGTATGCGCTGGCCTGTATCGCGGGATTGTTGGGCGGCATGTATTACATGCAGGCGCTGGCGCGCCA
>JAVJPD010000176.1:0-4748 GCA_040216475.1 Rhodospirillales bacterium | reverse complement strand
CAGAATGAACCGGCGGCTGCAGTACGGACACACGATCTCGCCGTCTTTTTCGAGACTGAGAAAGACCCGGGGATGGCCGAGCGGCCCGCCGCTGCCGTCGCAGGACACCGTTTTGCTCTCGACGTAAACCGTTTCCGTGGGTTCCGTGGCTGCCATGACGCCCCCAAAGCCGTTGACCGAACAATTCACGGGATGATACCGATTGCCACCGGACAATCAACCGCCACCCGCGAACCCCGGCGGGGCAACGCGACTCACGGTCGAATTCACCGCCGAATCAGGCATCCCGGATGCCGCCATAACCATAAAAGGCACGAAATGCCGGAAACCCTGCCCGAGCGCGCCGTCGAGATCGACGGGCTCTGCAAGACCTACCGCGGCAACGGCCGCGCCGGCGACAAGGAAGCCCTGAAGGACGTGTCGCTCGCGATTCCGCGCGGCTCGTTCTTCGCGCTTTTGGGGCCCAATGGCGCCGGCAAGTCGACGCTCATCAACATTCTCGCCGGGCTGGCGGTGAAAACCGCCGGCGCGGCACGCATCTGGGGCTTCGATATCGAAAAACACATGCGCGCGGCGCGGCGCGCCATCGGCGTGGTGCCCCAAGAATTGAACCTCGATCCGTTCTTCACCCCGCGCGAGATGCTGGAACTGCAATCGGGCCTCTACGGCGTGCCGAAAAGCGCGTGGCGGGTGGAGCGGATTCTCGAGGACGTCGGCCTCACGGAACAGGCGGATCTCTATTCGCGCCGATTGTCGGGCGGCATGCGCCGCCGCCTGCTGGTCGCCAAGGCGATGGTGCACAGCCCGCCGGTGCTGGTGCTCGACGAGCCGACTGCCGGCGTCGACATCGAGCTGCGCCATCAGTTGTGGGAATCGCTGCGCGCCCTGAACGCCGGCGGCACCACGATCCTGCTCACGACGCATTATCTCGAAGAGGCGGAATCGCTCTGCGACCGTATCGCCATCATCAATCATGGCCGTCTCATCGCTTGCGAATCGACCCGCGACCTGCTGCGCCGCCTCGATTCCAAACAGATGTCGATCACCGTGGATCAGGACCTCGACGCCGTGCCGCTCGCGCTCGCCGCGTTTTTACCGAAGCTCGCGGATTCGCGCCAACTCGTCTTTCAGTATCCGCCGAGCCGGATTCACAGCGGCGAAATTCTCAACGCCGTCGAAAACGCCGGGCTCAAGATCGCCGACATTTCGACCCAGGAAACCGACCTCGAGGACATCTTCCTGCGCCTGACCCGCGAAACCGATTCATCGGAAGCCGCGTGATGAGAACAGCCCGGGCCAATCGCCGCACATCGGCCGGGGTCGTTCTGTTGCTCGCCATCGCATTGGCCGCGTGCGCGCCGCGACTGGAGCCGCCGGGTCCGTCCATCGCCGTGCCGCGCTTCGACGGAAACACCTTTCTGACCGCCGACGGCGCGAATCTGCCCGTGCGCACGTGGGCGCCGGACGCCGTGAAGCCCAAGGCCGCGCTCATCGCCTTGCACGGCTTCAACGACTACGGCCACTATTTCGCCGAGCCGGGCAGCTATCTGGCGAAAAAGGGGATCGTCTCCTACGCCTACGATCAGCGCGGCTTCGGCCGAGCCCCCCATCGCGGCCTGTGGCCCGGCGTCGATGCCTTCGCCGACGACGCGGCCGCCTTTATCCGGCTGGTGCGCGCGCGCCACCCCGGCCTGCCGGTTTATCTGCTCGGCACCAGCATGGGCGGCAGCGTGGCGCTCGTCGCCATGACACGGGCGAACCCGCCGAAGGTGAACGGCCTCATCCTGACCGGGCCCGCCGTGTGGGCACGGCGCACCATGCCCTGGTATCAGCGGTTGGCATTATCGATCGCCGCACACACGGTTCCCTGGATGACGGTCACGGGGCGCGGGCTCGATATCAAGCCGTCCGACAACATCGCGATGCTGCGCAAGCTTTCGCGCGATCCACTGGTGATCAAGGAAACGCGGATCGATGCGATCCACGGGCTGGCGAATTTGATGGACGAAAGCCTCGCCGTCTCGAAGTTCCTCCGCGCCCCCGCGCTCGTTCTCTACGGCGAGAAGGACGAGATCATTCCCCCCGGACCGACCTTCGAGATGTTCCGGCACATCCGCCGCGCCGCCAATCCCGATCAAAAAATCGCCGTCTACCCGCACGGCTATCACATGTTGCTGCGCGACCTGCAGGCCGCCACCGTGCTCGACGACATCGCCGCCTGGATCGTAAACCGGCATGCGGCACTGCCCTCGGGCGCGGACAAACGCGCGCTCAAGATCATCGCGCACAAAAAATAAGCGCCGAACTTAATCGGGAATGATGTCGAAGGCGACGCTGATACGCGTGCCGGCGCCCCCATAGGGAACCGTGTTGTGATAGAAATACGCCGGAAAAAACACCATGAGGCCCTCCTGCGGCCGGAGGCGCTCGACGAGAGGCTCGCGCGCGATGGCGATCTCGTCGTCCGGGCGGCCGAATTCGATCCAGCCCGCGAACGCCGGGTCGTCCTCGCGGATATCGTCCGGAGCGGCGGCGTAGTAAACCCCGCTCAACCACGCGGACGGGTGGGTGTGCGACACCTGATGGCCCTTCTCGCCCATCACCACCGCCCAAACGTTGAGCCGCCAGCGCACGGGTTTACTCGCGATGAAGGGATGGCCGGGATCGTCGCCGAGCGCGGCCATGTACGCTTCGGCGTTGGCGCGCACCAGATTCTCGAAATCCGCGACCGGGCCCTTGGGCTCGCTCAACAGGTCCCCGGTATGCCCGCCGAAGCGGGTCGCGTGCACCCTGGCCGATTTCACCAGCGTCGGATGGTTAATCACATGCTCGCGCAGGGCGGCGTTGAACGCCGCGAGATCGGCATGGCCGGGCGGCGCCTCGATCAGGCGGGGGCTCAGAAAGCGCGCGCAATCGAACAGCGCGCGGGCCTCGTCGCTGCGGCCCATTTCGTGCAGCACCACGGATTTGAAGGAAAGCGTATCGACGTCGCCGGGATAGGCGGCGAGAACCGAGTCGCATAATTCGAGCGCCGCCGCGTGATCGCGTTCGCGCATCAGGGCCAAAAACAGATCGCCGTAAATCTCGGTATCCTCGGGCGAGAGCGCGATGGCGCGCTGCAGGGATATCTTGGCCTCGTCGTGGCGGCCGCTTTTGGATAGCGCATCGCCGAGATTGATGTGCGCCGTCACCAAATCCGGATCGATGTCAAGCGCACGGCGAAACGCCGACAGCGCCGCGTCCGTCTCGCCCCGGTCGGCGAGCGCGCAGCCCATGCAGTTGTGAGCCTGGGCATAACCGGGATCGGCGGCAAGGGCCTGTTCGTATCGTGCCGCCGCCGCTTCCTTGTCGCCGCGCGCCTCGAGCATCATGCCGAGGCTGCACAAGGCTTCCGCGTCGTTCGGATCGAGATCGACGCTCCGGCACAGGCAGGCTTCGGCGTCGGGAAATTTTTTCTGTTTGCGGTAGATTCCGCCGAGCGCCACCAGAAGCTCCGGCATGTCGGGGCGCAGATCGACGGCGCGTTTCAACGACTCGGCGGCCTCGTCCAGGCGGCCCAAGTCCTCGAGCGCGAGGCCGAGCAGGCTGTAGACCTGGACATGGCCGGGCGCCAGTGCCGCGACTTTATTATAGGCGGCCACCGCCGCATCCAGGCGGCCCGCCTCGTGATCGGCGAGGGCTTGTTCGAGCAGGGCCCGCGGGTCTTGAGTCGGGTCTTCGGTCATGACCGCGAGTATAACGGATCGGCGGGCGGCTGTTGCATGACAATCGTCAAGCGGACCTCGGCGTCATGAGAATGGCGGCGTCATGAGAATGGCGGCGTCAAGATCATATCGGCATCAAGCGAGATGGCGGAACAGCTCGGGGCCGAGTGCGGCGCGGCATCGCTCCCGCAGGGGCGCGGCCGTGGCCGCGAATGCCGCGCGCTCGGCCGAACTCGGTTCGATCACCTCGTTCTGCGCCGGATCGAGAGCCTTCAAGATGCGCGCGTCCTCGGCGGCGGCGAGCTCCCGTTGCGCGAGGCTTGCCTCGGCGGCGGCACGCTCGACGGCGGCCCGTACGGGCCCCGGCCAGGACGCGAACGTCGCCGCGTTACAGAACAACAGGACCACCCCGAAGATGTGGCCCGTCAGCGTGATGTAGCGGTGATGCTTCTCCATACCGAAGTTGACGATGCTGGTCAGCGGATTCTCCTGGCCGTCGACCATGTCCGTCGCGATGGCCGCGAGGAAATCGCGGATGTCGATCGTCACCGGCTCGAAGCCCATCCGCTCGAAGCCTTCGCGCAGGAAGTCGCTCATCTGGATGCGCAGGCGCAGGCCCCGGCAATCCTCGGGGGTGCGGATCGGGCGCACCTTGTTCGTCAGATGGCGAAAGCCGTTATCCCAAAAACCGAGAATGCGAAACGGCGTGCTCTCCAAAATCCTCTTCTTGAAGACATCGCCGAGGGCGCCGTCGAGGGCCTTGAAGATTTTCGCGCGGTCCTCGATCAGAAACGGCAACTCGAACAGCCGCAATTCCGGCACGGCCGCCGAAAACCGGATGGTCGCCATGTAGCTGACGTCGAACGTGCCGTGCTCGACCAGGGGCAGGATGTCGCCGGACTTGTGGCCCCGGCGCAGAATATCGGGCTCGAAATCGAAATCGAGCGCGCCGCCGTTCTCTCCGCCGCCCCATTCGCGCGCCAGCGCCGCGCCGAACAGGCGCGCCGCGCGGCTGTGAATCGAGCCCGCGCCCTGATAGCCGCC
>JAVJPD010000175.1:0-1132 GCA_040216475.1 Rhodospirillales bacterium | reverse complement strand
GACAACGGCAGATCCATGGAGAACGCATCGTTCGTGTCCGCGTCCTCTTCGCCGTCGTAACGTTTTTTCAAAACCAGCAGCAAATGCGCGAAACGGGCGCGCACGCTCAACGTCACGCTTTGCAGGAAGCGGTCTTCGGCTTCGTTCAGATCGGTCGCGGCCCGGCGCAAAAACCGCAGACCCAAGGCGGGATTCTTTTCGAGGAGAAACCGGATCGCCGATTGGTCTACATAACAAACCATGCTCGGCTTGAGCGCCTCGGCACCGGCCTGATAATCTTCGCCCGACAGCAGGAAACGGTAACCGAGGGTATCGCCGGGATAGGCCATCCCCAGCAGAACCGAATTGCCGTCGGCGTCGAGCTTGCGCACGCCGATCAGGCCCCCCTCGACGCAGTGAATGCCTTTGCAGGGATCGCCTTGGTGAAATAAAACTTCGCCGGGACCGAGGCGGCGGCACTTCTTGGCCTCGTCGATGATCTTCAGTTCGTCTTCCGCCAGGACGCACCATTCGGTCCGCTGCCGCGACTGGCAGGTAAAGCAATTGGAGCCCGATGCCGGCATCTGATGGGTTGCCATACTTCCCCGAATTCCTTTGAGTCCCGAGCTTTTTTGAGCCCGCCTGCCATCAACGTAGCACCAACTTGACGAACGTCAATGCCGCCCCGCCGGTTTTGTCCTTAAGTATTAGCCGTATGCCATGCAGGTATATTCGTAAAATTCACCGGTAAACCGCCTGAAAACAAGAAAATGCAGCCGAAAATGGCCGATAATGAATCCGACCGCCACGTACGCAACGCCGCCGACGAATTCATCGCGCGCTACGGCGGGGAGGCCGCCGCACAGGCGGCCCGGCGCGCCGAGGAGCTGCTGGCGGCCGGCGAACAGGAAGGTTACTGGTTATGGCGCGAGATCTGCGAAACCATCACCCAGCTGACCGGCCAAAACCCGGACCGGCCAAAACACTGAATGGAATTTACGTCCGCAGCACCGCGCCGGTCGCCTTGCCGACGCCCCCGATGATCCTGCCGGCAACCGCGTCGATCTCCGCTTCCGTCAGGGTTTTGTCCCGGGGCTGCAGCGTTACCGACAGGGCGATCGACTTCTTGCCCGCGCCGATGTTGCCGCCGGCG
>JAVJPD010000174.1:0-9956 GCA_040216475.1 Rhodospirillales bacterium | reverse complement strand
CAAAATGATCGCGCGTTATCTCGCGGCGTTCGACGGCCTCGACAGACGTGCCTTCGAAACCGCTTTCGCGATTCTGGGCGCGCAACGCCACGCCAAGGTGATCGGCATTTTTACCCGGCTGCACCGGCGCGACGGCAAGGCCGGTTATCTGTCCCACATTCCGCGGGTATGGCGCCTGCTGGAGCGTTCCTTGAGCCATCCGGCCCTCGGCCCCGTCGCCGCCTGGTTCGAGCGCCACGTGCCCGCCGACAAACGCATCGTTCCGCCGATCGAGGATTCTCGGAAAACATGACGACACCGAACCTTCCCTCGGGCCGCGCCCCGACATGCGCGATGCTGCTGGCCGCCGGGCTCGGCATGCGGATGCGTCCGCTCACCGACAACAAGCCGAAACCGCTGATCGAGGTCGCCGGGCGCACCCTGATCGATCACGCTCTCGACCGGCTCGAGGACGCCGGCGTGAAAACCGCCGTCGTCAACGTGCACTACCTCGGCGGGCAGATCGAAACGCATCTGAGCACGCGTAAAACGCCAGAGATCGACATCTCCCATGAAGAGACCCTGCTCGATACCGGCGGCGGCGTCGCCAAGGCTCTGCCGCTTCTCGGCAAGGACGTCTTTTACGCCGTCAACAGCGACGCCTTATGGCTCAACGGTTACGAAGATACGCTCCTGCGCATGGCGCGCCTGTGGAACGACGACCGCATGGACGCCCTGTTGCTGCTGCATTCCACCGTCGAAGCCTACGGGTATTGGGGCGTCGGCGATTTCACGATCGATCCGGCGGGCGTTCTCGCGCGCCGAGCGGAATCCGAAGTCTCGCCGTATCTTTTTACCGGCGTTCAGATTCTGCATCCGCGCCTGTTCGAGAACGCCCCCGGCGGCGCGTTTTCCCTGAACGTGCTTTACGACAAGGCCATCGATGAAGGGCGGCTTTATGGGATCGTTCACGACGGCGAATGGTTTCACGTCGGCAGCCCCGAAGGGCTGAGCGAAGCCGAGAGCTATCTGCAGGCCCGTTACGCCGGCACGCGGCGGCGCTGATCATGACGCCGCGAGACCGCCCGCCTGCCGTTTTCACCATCCCGGCCGGCCTGCCGTTCGTCGATCTGCTGGCGGCGGGCATCCGCGAACGCTTCGGCGACGACCCGCACAACCTTGCGCGGATCACCGTCCTGCTGCCGACCCGCCGCGCGTGCCGCGCCCTGCATGAGGCGTTCCTCAGACAAAGCGAGGGGCGCGCGCTGTTGCTGCCGCGCCTGCGCCCCCTCGGCGATTTGGATGAAGACGAACTGTCCCTGATGCGCCCGCTCGATGAAGCCCTGCCGATCGGCGACGGGTTTTCCGTGCCGCCCGCGATCTCGGCGACCCGGCGGCGCCTGCTGCTCGCCAAACTCATCCTTGCGCGCCCCGATCAGGCCATGACTCCGGATCAGGCCTCGTGGCTCGCCGCCGAATTGGCTAAGCTGCTCGACCAAGCCCATACCGAACGGCTCGGCTTCGCCGGGCTCAGGGGACTCGTGCCCGACAATTTCGCCGAGCATTGGCAGATCACCCTGAAATTTCTTGAAATCCTGACCGAGCACTGGCCGAAGGTGCTGGCCGAGGAAGGCTGCCTCGATCCGGCGGAGCGGCGCAATCGCCTGCTCGACGCACAGGCCGAACTGTGGCGCGCGCACCCGCCCGACCGGCCCGTGATCGCCGCCGGCTCGACCGGCTCGATCCCCGCAACCGCCGATCTGCTTGGCGTGATCGCGCGCCTGCCCCAGGGCATGATCGTGCTGCCTGGCTTCGATGCCACGCTCGACGCTGAAGCGCTCAAGGTTCTGGAACCCGCGCATCCGCAGTACGGCATGGCGCACTTGCTGAGTCATATCGGCGCCGATTCCGCCGCCGTGCAACCCTGGCCGCGCGGGACCGATTTCGCCGAATCCCCCGCGCGCGCGGCGCTGATCCGCGAAACCCTGAAGCCCGCGCCCCTGACGGGCGCGCCCCTCGATGGCGCGGCGGTTACGGCGGAAGCCTTGCACGGCATGACGTGGATCACCGCGCCCGCGCCCCAGGAAGAAGCCGGCGCCATCGCGCTGATTATGCGCGAAACGCTGGAAACGCCGGACAAGACGGCGGCGTTGATCACGCCGGACCGTGCATTGGCCAGAAGGGTCGCCGCCGCGCTCAAACGCTGGCGGATCGACATCGACGATTCCGCCGGCGTGCCGCTCGCGCAAACCCCGCCGGGCGCGTTCCTGAGATTATGCATTCGCATGATCGCCGACGACCTGGCGCCGGTGTCGCTGCTGGCCGCGCTCAAGCATCCGTTGGCAGGCGGCGGGCGCGCGACGGTTGCGTTTCGCGAGTCCGTGCGCCGGCTCGAGCGCGCGATCCTGCGCGGCCCCCGGCCCGCGCCGGGGATTAAAGGACTGCGAGCCGCGCTCGGGGATAAAGATAAAAACGATGGCGAAACCCTGCTCGGCAGTCTCGAAACCGTTACCGCGGGAATAAGTGACGCCCTGGCGCAATCGAAAATCCCGTTGCGCGATCTGGTCAAACATCACGTCGCCCTGGCCGAGGCCCTGGCCGCGACCGACGAATCGCCGGGCGCGGCACGGCTATGGGCGAACGAGGCGGGCGAGGCCGCCGCCGGCGTGATCGCCGAACTCATCGAAGCGGCGGATGCCTTGGGCGAGATGAACGGGCGCGATTACCCGGCCCTGTTCGATTCCCTGATCGCCGCTCAAGCCGTGCGGCCCCGCTACGGCCGCCATCCGCGGCTGTTCATTTGGGGCCTGCTGGAAGCGCGCCTGCAACGGGCCGACGTGATGATTTTGGGCGGTCTCAACGAAGGCACTTGGCCGCCCGAAGCGGCGGCGAGCCCGTGGATGAGTCGGCCGATGCTGAAGGAATTCGGCCTGCCCGCGCCGGAACGGCGCATCGGCCTCACCGCGCACGACTTCGTGCAATCGTTCTGCGCACCGAACGTCGTGCTGAGCCGCGCCGAACGGGTCGACGGCACGCCGACCATGCCCGCGCGCTGGCTGCTGCGTCTCGAAAACCTGATCGAGGCCGCCGGGCTGAAGGCGCCGGATGAAAGCGACAGGCCCTGGCTCGATTGGCACAAAGCCCTCGATACGCCCGAACGCGTCGAACCCGTCAAGGCGCCGAAGCCGACACCGCCGCTCGATGCGCGTCCCCGGCGGCTTTCCGTCTCGCGGATAGAGACCTGGATTCGCGATCCGTACGCGATATACGCCCGCGAGATTCTCAAGTTGAAACCGCTCGATCCGATCGACGCCGATCCGGGCGCGATGGACAGGGGCATTTTGATTCACGGCGCCCTCGATGAATTCACCCGCGCATACCCCGACGCCCTGCCCGGCGACGCGCTCGACAAATTGATCGCCATCGGCAAGGAAAAATTCGCCGCCTACGCCGCCTGGCCCGGGGTGCGGGCGTTCTGGTGGCCGCGCTTCGAGCGCCTCGCCGCGTGGTTCATCGACACGTTCCAGCGCGAACGGCTCGAAAGCGGCCATCGCACACTCGCGAGCGAGGTCGAGGGCGACTATGCGTTCGAGGCGCCGGGCGGTACGTTCAAGCTGATCGGCCGCGCCGACCGCATCGACGTGCGGCCCGATAAAACCCTCGCCATCCTCGATTACAAGACCGGCCAAGCCGCGTCCTGGAAACAGATCAAAACCCATCTGGCGCCGCAATTGCCGCTCGAAGCCGTGATCGTTCAGAATGGCGGCTTCGCCGGAATCGATCCGCAAAGCGTCTCCGAGATCGGCTACGTGCGCCTGACCGGCGGGCGGGTGCCGGGCGAAGCGTCGATTTTCACCGAAGACGTCGGCGAGGTGGTTTTGAAAACCGACGCCGGGCTCAAGAAACTGGTGCGTCAATTCGACGACCCCGAAACGCCGTATCTGTCCCGCCCCCGGCCCATGCTGTGGCACCGCTTCGGCGATTACGATCATCTGGCGCGGGTCAAGGAATGGTCGAGCGGCGAGGGAGACGAATCATGACCGCGCCGTCCCGGAACCGCCCGTTCATTCGCACGACCGAACAGATCGCCGCCGCCGATCCGTCCCATTCGGTTTGGGTTGCCGCCAACGCCGGCACCGGCAAGACCCACGTCTTGGTGGACCGTATCACGCGGCTTTTGCTGACGGGCACGCCGCCGAACCGGATTCTATGCCTCACCTTCACCAAGGCGGCGGCGGCCGAGATGGCCAATCGCCTGCACGCGCGCCTCGGCGCTTGGTCGGCGATGGACGACGACGAGTTGAGTGCCGAACTCCACGGCCTGCTGCACCCTCCCATCCAGACTCGGGAACCGGGCGCCAGTAAAGAAATGCTGATTGCCGCGCGGCGCCTGTTCGCGGCGACCCTCGACGTGCCGGAAGGCTTGAAGATCCGCACCATCCATTCGTTTTGCGAATCCCTGCTCGCCCGCTTTCCCCTCGAAGCCCATGTGGCACCCCATTTCTCCGTCATCGACGACCGCAGCCGCGCCGAATTGCTGCAGGAAGCCCGCGACCGCCTGTTCGTCCGCGCCGCGAACGATCCGCGCGGCGATCTGGCGGCGGCCCTCGACCGCGTCGCCGGGCTGGTGGATGAAAACGGGTTTTCGTCGCTCATCCGCGAGATCGCGGGCCGACGCGACAAGTTTCTCGCCTTGATCGAGGCGCACGGTTCGGCCGAGGCCGTCATGAACGCGGTGCGGGCCGCGCTCGACATTCCCGATGGAGAAAGACCCGAACACGTGATCCCCGCAGCCTGCCGCGACGATGCTTTCGACGCCGCCGGGCTTAGATGCGTCGCCGAAGCCCTCGCGCAAGGGTCGCCGAAATCGGATCAACGCCGCGCGGCCGTACTCAAAACATGGTTGAACGCGCCACAAAACCGCGAAACAGCGTTCATGAGCGACTATGTGCTTTTGTTCCTGACGCAAGAGGGCAAGCCGCGCGCCGACCGGTCGCTCGCAACCCAAGCCGCGCTCAAGACCGACCCCTCGATTTTGGATATTCAACATCGGGAACAAGAGCGAATCCTCGCCGTGATAGAGCGTTTGAAGGCCCATCGGCTGGCCGAGGCGACGCAGGCCTTGCTGATTCTCGGCCACGCCTTGATCGAAACCTACGAACGCTTGAAGCACGAACGCGTGCTGCTCGACTACGACGATCTGATCCTGACCGCGCGCAATCTGTTGCGCGCCGAGAACAACGTCCCCTGGGTGCACTTCAAGCTCGACGGCGGCCTCGATCACATCCTGATCGACGAGGCGCAGGACACCAGCCCGGCGCAATGGGACATCGTTTCATATCTGGCCGCCGAGTTCTTCAGCGGCTTGGGCGCGCGCGACGCGACGAGAACCATCTTCGCCGTCGGTGACGAGAAACAGTCGATCTTCAGCTTCCAGGGCGCCGATCCGGACGCGTTCGACGCCATGCGCAAATATTTCAGCACCCATTGCGAGGATGCCGGGCAGCGGCTCGACCCGCTCGAATTGGCGATGTCGTTTCGCTCGGTACCGGACGTCCTGCAAGCGGTCGATCACGTGTTCGCCCAAGATGCCGCGCGCGCGGGCTTGAGCGTACGCGAACGGCCCATTCGCCATCAACCGTCGCGCACCGGCCAGGCCGGACTCGTCGAGCTGTGGCCGACCATGAAACCCGAGGACGCGGAAGAGACCGATCCGTGGGACGCACCCTTGGATCAATTGTCCTCGGAGAGCCCGCAAACCCGGCTCGCCAAGCGCATCGCCGGGCAAATCCGCGGCTGGCTCGACGAGAAAGAAAGTCTCCCCGCGACCGGCAAGCCGATTCAACCCGGCGACATCATGATCCTGGTGCGCCAACGCACCCAGTTCGCCGAAACCATGATCCGCTGCCTGAAGGAACTGCGCATCCCCGTCGCCGGCGCCGACCGCATGGTGCTGACCGAGCACATCGCGGTCATGGACCTGATCGCGCTCGGACAATTCGTGTTGCTGCCCGAGGACGATCTGACATTGGCAACCATCCTCAAGAGCCCGCTGATCGGCCTGACCGACGACGATCTGCTTGCACTCGCTTATGACCGCCCCGGCGCGCTCTGGACCGAGCTGCAACGGCGGCGCACCGACGAGCCCTTTTGCGAGGCTTACGCCATCCTCGCTTCTTTACGCGCCGAAGCCGACTATCTGCCGCCGTTCGAATTCTACGGCCACGTGCTCGACGGCCTTGACGGACGCCATAAGATCCTTGCCCGTTTGGGGCCCGACGCTGCCGATCCGCTCGACGAATTCATGGCGGCCGCCATCTTCTTCGAGCGCGAGCACGTCGCCTCCTTGCAGGGCTTTCTTCATTGGCTCGTTGCCGGGCGCACCGAGATCAAGCGCGATCTCGAGCAAGGCCGCGACGAAGTGCGCGTCATGACCGTGCATGGCGCCAAGGGATTGCAGGCGAAAGTCGTGTTCCTGCCCGACACCTGCGCCGTGCCGGGCGCGCGCCAGGATTCGCGCCTGCTGTGGCGTGACGGCGACAACGACTCGCTGCTGCTGTGGCCGCCGTTCCGCGATGCCGAGGAACGGCTCGCGCAGGATTTACGCGAAGACGAACGCCATAAACGGCTGCAGGAATACCGCCGCCTGCTCTACGTCGCCATGACCCGTGCCGAGGATCGGCTGTACGTATGCGGTTTCGAAGGCAGCAAAGGGCGCGCGGACGGCTGCTGGTACGACCTGATCGCGCCGCTGATGAAGGAGCATGGCGAGGAAATCGCCTTACCGGACGGCGAAACGGTTTGGCGCATCGCGTCCGCGCAAACCGAAACGGGCCAAAAAGCCGCAGCCGCAGCGGCGGAGAAAAAAGCGGCTCCCCTGCCCGCGTGGGCGCTCACGCCGCCCGCGCCGGAACCGGACCCGGTGCGGCCCCTGAGCCCGTCCCGGCCCGCGGGCGAGGAACCGCCGGTCGTCTCGCCGCTCGGCGCGGACGGCGGCACGCGCTTCAAGCGCGGGCTGATCGTACACGCGCTTTTGCAGACTCTGCCCGATCTCGACGCGCCGCACCGTGCCGATGCCGCGAAGGCCTTCCTCGCCGAGCCGCGCCACGCGCTGTCGCCCGCTGAACAGGAAGAAATCTTCCGCGAAACATTGGACGTGATCGAGCATCCCGAGTTCGCCTTCCTGTTCGACGCCGACAGCCTCGCCGAGGTGCCGTTGGTCGCGGAGATCGACGGCGCCGTGATCTCGGGCCAGATCGACCGCCTCGTGGTTACGACGGCGCGCATCGACGTGGTCGATTTCAAGACCAACCGCCCGCCGCCCGAAACCGTCGACGCCGTCGCCGACATCTATTTGAAACAATTGGCCGCTTACCGGGCGGCGCTGATGCGCATCTATCCGGGCCGAATCGTCGCCTGTCATCTATTGTGGACCGACGGGCCGAGCCTCATGAGCGTCCCCGAGGCCGGCCTTGCGCCGCACGCGCCTTGACGGCCTCGGCCTCGCTCCCTACATTCGGGACCACACGATTTCACCCTATCCGCACGAAAACCTCTCGCACAGGACTGTTCAGCATGACCCTCCAAGTGACCGACGCTTCATTCGAAACCGACGTTCTGAAAGCCGATAAGCCCGTCGTCGTCGACTTTTGGGCGGAGTGGTGCGGCCCCTGCAAACAAATCGCCCCGGCGCTCGAGGAACTGGCGACCGAGCTGGCCGACCGGGTCACGGTCGTGAAGGTGAACATCGACGAAAATCCGGAAACGCCGCGCAAATACGGTATCCGCGGCATCCCGACGCTGCTGCTGTTCAAGAACGGCGAGATCGCCTCGCAGAAGGTCGGCGCGCTGCCGAAGGCGCAACTGGCGCAATGGATTCAATCGTCCATCTAAACAGCAACGCCCCTGCCCCGCCTCAGCGGTTTTCCTTCAGGATTTCACCGGCCAGATAGAGCGAGCCGCAGATCAGTATTCTTGCCGGCGCCGTTTCCGCCGCGATGATCCGGTCGAACGCCGTGCCGATATCGGGCGCGGCCTGCGCCTCGATGCCGACCGTGCGCGCCGCCCAGGCGGCATCCTCGGCGCCGAGGGCGGCCTTGACGTTCGGAATCGCCACCGCCTGCAACGACCGGACGAACCGGCGAAGCGGCGCCAGGAACGGCGACGGCGCCTTGCTGTCGAGCATCCCGAACACGAGAAAAAGCGGCTTGTCGGCCCAATGGGCCACCTGCTCCGCCAGTACCGCGCCGGCGCCGATATTATGCCCGCCGTCGAGCCACAGTTCCCAACCGGCGGGTATCTTCTCCACCAACGGTCCCGCCGTGAGGCGCTGCAGCCGCGCGGGCCAGGAGACGTTTTGCAAACCGTCCGCGATGGCATCGTCGCCGATTTTGAAAATTTCAAGCGCCGACAAACAAGCGATCGCCACGCCGGCATTGTGGAATTGATGCGTGCCGATCAGCGCGGGCTTCGGAAATGTCCGTTTACCGTCACGGTTCGAGAACACCAGATGGTCGCCGTCACGGTGCGACGCGAAGTCCCTACCCTCCTCGATCAGGGTCACGCCGCGTTTCTTTGCCTGCCGGCGGATCACGCGAATCGCCTCGGGCTCCTGCGCGGCCACGACGCAAGGCACGCCGGGCTTGAGAATCCCAGCCTTCTCGCCGGCGATCTCGGCCAGGGTATTGCCGAGAAACTGCTGATGATCGAGCGAAACCGGTGTAATCGCCGTGAGCGCGGGCGTATCGATCAGGTTGGTCGCATCCAGCCGTCCGCCGAGGCCGGTTTCGAGCAGCACCACGTCCGCGGGCGTCCGCGCGAACGCGAGAAACGCCGCGACCGTGGTGATCTCGAAAAACGTGATCGGCGCGTTACCGTTGACGCGCTCGCATTCCTCGAGGACCGCCACGAGGGCTTCATCGGAAATCGTCTCTCCCGCGACCACGACGCGCTCGTTGAAACGCACCAGATGGGGCGAGGTGTAAACATGCACGCGATAGCCCGCCGCCTGTAAAGCAGCGCGCAGAAACGCCACCACCGATCCCTTGCCGTTGGTGCCGGCGACGTGAACGACCGGCGGCAATGTGCGATGCGGATTGCCCAAGCGGTCCAACAACGCTGCCACCCGATCGAGCGACAGATCGATCAACTTGGGGTGAAGTTGGGTCAGGCGTTCGAGAACGATGTCGGGAGCGTGCGGAAGCGTGGCCATCTAATCCGCCTGGGGCGGCGTCAATTGCGGATGTGTTTGAGCGCCGGCCGGTTCCCGATGCAGCAGCAAATCGAGAACCCGAACGAGGGTATCGCGCAGATCCCTGCGATGCACGACCATGTCGACCATACCGTGTTCCAGCAGATATTCGGCGCGCTGGAACCCTTCCGGCAGGGTTTCGCGAATGGTCTGCTCGATCACGCGCGCGCCGGCGAAACCGATGGCCGCGCCTTGTTCGGCGATCGCGATATCGCCGAGCATGGCGAACGAGGCGGTCACGCCGCCCGTGGTCGGATCGGCCAGGACCACGATGTAGGGCAGGCCCGCCGATTTCACGTCTTCGACCGCGAGCGTCGTGCGTGCCAATTGCATCAACGAGAGAATGCCTTCCTGCATGCGCGCGCCGCCCGAGGACGACACCACGATCAGCGGCGCTTTCTTCCCGACCGCCAGGCGGGCCGCCTCGAGAATGCCGTCGCCGACGGTCGTGCCCATGGAACCGCCCATGAACTCGAAATCGAGCGCGGCGATGACGCTTTGAATGCCGCCGAGCCGGCCCGAAGCGACGGCAAGAGCATCGGTGTTCTCGCTCTTGTTCTGAGCCTGCTTGAGACGCTCGGCGTATTTGCGCTGATCGCGGAATTTGAGCGGATCGACCACGGCCGCCTTGATCTTGATCTCTTCGAATTTGCCGTCGTCGAACAGCATCGTCAGGCGTTGACGCGCATTGATCCGCATGTGATAGCCGCAATGGGGGCAAACATAT
>JAVJPD010000173.1:0-3508 GCA_040216475.1 Rhodospirillales bacterium | reverse complement strand
CGCGACCACCGAATAATCCGATCGATGCGGCCCTTTTTACGGGCATCAGCCGGCGGCGATCCGTTCGAGAATTTTCGGGCTGCGGTCCTCGATCAAATCCTGAATCGCGTCGAAGAACGTCTTGAAATGCGGCGCGGCGCGATGGGCATCGATCGCGGCCTGATCTTTATACACTTCGTAGAAGTAAAACTGCGTCGGGTTTTCCGGATCGACGTTGATATCGAATTGAAAGCAGCCCTCTTCGTTGGCGACGGACGATTCCGCATCGTGAATGGCGGCCTCCTTGAACGCTTCGATGCAATCCGGCTTGACCTTGAACGCGGCGAGAATCACGCGCATGAATTCCTCCCTGATCGGTTTTGACGTAATGCCTGAAGCGCATCATTGGCGGCGAACCGGCCGGCGTCAAGGTGCCGCCGGCAAGGGGCCGGCTCCATCGGTGCTTCAGGGGCGCTTCAGGGAGTCCAGCGCGCCTTGCAGGATGTAGGCGGCGGCGGCCTTGTCGACGATTTCGCCGCGGCGTTTGCGAGTCATGTCGACGTCCTCGATCAGCATCCTTTCGACGGCTTGCGTCGACAGGCGTTCGTCCCAAAACCCGATCGCCACGTCGGTTTCCTTGTCGACGTTGGCGGCGAATTGGCGCACGGATTGGCAGCGCGGTCCTTCGCTGCCGTCCATGCTGACCGGCAGGCCGACGATTAGGGCGCCGACGTCGTGTTCGCCGATGATCGTTTTCAGTCTGTTCAGATCATCGGCGAAGCGCTTGCGCCGGATGGTTTCGAGCGGCGTGGCGATGGTCAGGGTCACGTCCGAGAGCGCCAGGCCGACGGTTTTGACCCCCACGTCCAGGCCGAGAGCGCGTTTGTTCGGTCCGAGGGCGGCTTTTAACCGGTGGAGATCGTCAAAGATCATAGGGAGCCCGGGGCTTCATGGCGAAGACATTAAAAGACGGTGGAGAGGCGGCGTTCTCTCGTCTATCATTTTAATAAACCTATTATTGAGCCAAACCGCAATACCGCAACGAGGTCGCTGACCGGTATGACCAGTGCACGGGCCGTCTTCGCCTTGAAATTATTTGACCGATGCGAGACCGGGCCGCGGGACGTGCGGCGGCCGGGGTGGCGCTGTCGCCCATTCGTCGCGGCCTTGATCTGCTTCGCGTTCTGGCCGGGCGAAACGCTTGCCGAGGATAACACCTATCGGGGCATTGCCCTGCAGCCGCTTTCGGGACGCTATCTCGTCGTGAAGGACGTCAACGTCCGCGCCGCGCCAAAAACCAAAAGCGAACGTGTCGGCAGCCTGAAGGCGGGCGATTGGGTCGAGGCCATGGGGCGGCCCAAGGATGCGTCCTGGATCGCGGTTAAGAAAGACGGCAAGCCGTTGGGATTCGTCTTCGCGCCGGTGCTGGTGCCGATGATCGACGGCACCTTGAGCGAGCCGATTCGGGGCTCGCTCAACATCAAGGGCGGGAAACGTTGCGATTACGAGATCAGATACACGGGCAAGAGCCCGGTCGAAGGTGAGGTCTTCAAGACCGCCGATTACGACGTGCGCTTCCTGTGCCGTCTCAAGGGCAAGACGATCAAGTTCCTGGCGCCGATGTTCATTACCGAGGGGCCGTATCAAACGGCGCGCAAGCCGCACTATCAGATCAACGTCGATCTGTTGCAGGTTGATACCAAGCAGTACGACGAGATTTTCTCGGCCGTTTTCATCTATCAGCAGGACAAGAGTCGCCTGGTGTTCGACGGCTTGACGTTGAAGAATCTCGGGATCGCGCCCTCCCAAAAAGAGAAGCCGGCCAAGACCGTCGGCGAGGCCCTACAAGCCGCCGTTACGATCGCCGCCGGCACCTGGGGCCCGAAGGTGTGGGAGGCGCTGTTGAGCAACGTCAAGGAACCGAAAAAGCAGGACTGATCGGCATCCGTAGCCGGCCCGGTAAGCTTGCGCGGATATGCCGGGGATGATACGTTCCGCGCCGCTTCACAGGAATTTTTCATCGAGGCCAGCTGCCATGGCGCTGGATCTAGAAACCGTCCGACGTATTGCCTATCTTGAGCGCATTCGCGTGCAGGAAGACGAGCTCGAAGGCCTCGCCGGCGTGCTGTCGGGCATTCTGGGGTGGATCGAGCAATTGAACGAAGTCGATACCTCGGGTGTCGAACCGTTGGCGAGCGTCGCCGAGGTTACGCTGCCCCGGCGCGCCGACGTCGTCAGCGACGGCAACTATCCCGAGAGGGTGCTGGCCAACGCGCCCGAATCCGACGACGGCTTCTTCGCGGTTCCCAAGGTGGTCGAATAATGGCGGCCCAGACGGATTTGACCCTGACGACATTGACCTTGGCGCAAGCCGCCGCGGGGCTGACCGACGGCTCGTTTTCGGCCCGGGAGCTGACCGAAGCGCATATCCGCGCGGTCGAGTCGGTGCGCGGTCTCAACGCGTTCATAACCGAAACGCCGGAGTTGGCGTTGCGCCAAGCCGACGAATCGGACGCGCGCCGCGCCAACGGTAATGCCGCGGGCCCGATGGACGGCATTCCGATCGCCAACAAAGATTTGTTCTGTACCGAAGGGGTGCTGACGACGGCGGCCTCGCATATCCTCGACGGCTTCAAGCCCACTTACGAATCGACCGTGACGGCGAATCTGAAGGCCGCCGGCGCGGTCATGCTCGGCAAGACCAATCTGGACGAGTTCGCGATGGGCTCGTCCAACATGACGAGCTACTACGGCCCGGTCAAAAATCCCTGGCGCGGTAAGCAGGACAAAGACCTGGTGCCGGGCGGTTCCTCGGGCGGCTCGGCGGCGGCGGTGGCGGCCGGGGCCTGCTGCGCGGCGACCGGCACCGATACCGGCGGTTCGATCCGCCAGCCCGCGTCGTTTTGCGGCATCGTCGGCATCAAGCCGACCTATGGCCGCTGTTCGCGTTGGGGGATCGTCGCGTTCGCGTCGTCCCTCGATCAGGCGGGCGTGTTCGCGCGCACCGTCAAGGACAGCGCCCTCATGCTCCGAGCGATGGCCGGGCATGACCCGAAAGATTCCACCTCGGCGCCGGTGCCGGTGCCCGATTTCGCCGCCTCGATGACCGGCGACGTGCGCGGCCTCAAGATCGGCATTCCGAAGGAATACCGCGTCGAGAATATGCCCGAAGCCGTCGATACGCTGTGGCGACGCGGGATCGATTGGCTGAAGGACGCGGGTGCCGAGATCGTCGACGTTTCCTTGCCGCACACGAAATACGCGCTGCCGGTCTATTACATCATCGCGCCCGCCGAGGCGTCCTCGAACCTGGCGCGCTACGACGGGGTTCGTTACGGCCTGCGCGTGCCGGGCGATTCCTTGGACGATATGTATCGCAACACCCGTGGCGAAGGCTTCGGCGCCGAAGTGCGCCGGCGTATTCTGATCGGCACCTATGCGCTGTCGGCCGGCTATTACGACGCCTATTATCTGAAGGCACAACAGGTGCGGACCCTGATCGCGAACGACTTTAAAAAAGCGTTTGATG
>JAVJPD010000172.1:0-4632 GCA_040216475.1 Rhodospirillales bacterium | reverse complement strand
TTGTCAGCCATTTTATGGCTGACAACGTCGTACTTACAGCGGCAGTGCGCGGCAATTTGCTCGCCCTGCAAAGCACCTCCAACCTTATCGACCGTACCCAGGGCCGTCTCTCGACGGGCCTTTCGGTCGCAAGCGCGATCGACGATCCTCTCAAGTTCTTCCAAGCCAAGTCGCTGCTCGATCGGGCAACCGACTTGAGCTCGCGTAAAGACGGCATCGGTCAGGGTATCGGTACCCTCGAGACCGTTGTGGAAGCGACCGAAGCCCTCGAGACTTTGGTGCAGCAGATCAAAGGTACCGTCGACGGCGCCCGAAGCCAGACCAAGGCGCAACGTAAAGAGGCGCAAATTCAGATTCAGGAACTGGTGACGCAGATTCAGAAGCTGGTCGAAGACGCCAGCTTCCAAGGTCTGAACCTCCTGAACTCCACGGCCTCCAAGCTGACGGTCCGATTCTCCGATAAGGATGACTCGAAACTTGAAGTCGACGGCGTCGACTTCAACGCCAGCCGCTTCTACCTGAACTCGGCCGGTACGAGTTCTCTCAGCTTTAACGCGACGGCGGGCGCGACCCTGACCATCTCGCGTTTGGGCTTCATCGCCCAGCTCAGCACGTTCTCGTTGTCCCTGGCGTCGATCCTGGCGTCGTTCAACGAACAGGCCAACCTGGCGATCGTGCGTTTGGACTCCACGATCGAAAACATCCGCGCGAAATCCGCCACGCTGGCGACCAACGTGTCGATTCTTCAGGTGCGGCTCGACTTCACCGACAACTACATCAACATCCTCACGGAAGGTGCGGACAAATTGCGTCTGGCCGACCTCAACGAGGAAGGCGCCAACCTGTTGGCCCTGCAAACCCGTCAGGCCTTGGGTATTCAATCCTTGGCGTTCGCGGGTCAGGCCGAACAAGCCATCCTCGGATTGTTCCAGTAAGCCTAGCAGCCTAAAAATCGCCGGGGGAGCTTTCGGGCTCCCCCGGCTTTTTTTTGAACGAAAACCTGCTTGTTTGCACTAGCGCCGGTCATGGTTAGTCGGAATCGGCATTATGGCCCATGCCAACTCGCCTTGGCGAAGCCGGGATGGTTGGCAATCAGCGATCCGACAACCATGTGAACCGGTTCTAAGTTATTGATATAGATCGGATTCACATGATTTATCGGAACCAAACAGTGCTTCCGATAAATCATGATCCGATCTAGAGTAACGATTCTGAAGCGTCCGGCGGGAACGGAACGGGAAAATGCCCCTCAAAATCCACATCAAGTCCGGCCAGCAGATCATCATCAACGGGGCGGTGATCGAAAACGCGGGACCGCGCAACGTCTCCCTCGTGGTCAAAAACGAGGCTTCGATCCTCCGGTCCAGCGACATTTTGACCCCCGAAAACGCCGTCACGCCGGCCAGTAGGGTTTATTACGCCCTGCAATGCATGTATCTTTTTCCGGGGCAGAAGGACAAATATTTACGACAATTTAATGAACTCATTGATAGTTACGTCGAAGCCGCGCCAAGCTCTCAGGAAACCGTAAGCGCCATCAAAGAATATGCGGATCAAGAACAATATTATTACGCCCTTAAGAAGGCACAGGATCTAATCAAGCACGAACACGAGGTATTGGCCCATGTCCAACAAGAGTTCGTTGAAAAATTACGCGACGGCGCCGGCACCGGGAACGAGCGCGCCGGGGGAGATCGAAGCGTGGGGGCTGACGCAGGCCGCCCTGCGGATGAGCGCGGCGCAAGAGAAGGCTGACAAGCAAACCATGATCGACGCCGTTCGTCTGAACTGGCGCTTATGGACGATCTTCCAGGCCGAATTGCTCGATCCCGATTCCACGGTGCCGATGGATATCAGAACCAATCTGCTTTCGCTGGCGCAGTATATCGACAAACACACGGTCGATTTCCTGGCCAAGCCGACTCCCGATAAAATCGATACGCTGGTGAACATCAACCGCGAGCTTGCGACCGGCCTCTATCAGCGGCCCGAAACGCAGCCGGATCAAAAAGACCAGGAGCCCCCCTCTGACCAAACCGGTTCGGTGAAGATCTCAGTATGAGCAAGCAAGCGACGAAGACGACGAAGAAGCCCCGCAAGGCCGCTTCGTCACCCAAAAAGACGGCACCTTCTTCCAGCAGCGGTCTGATCGGCAAAGCCAAAACCGCCATCGCCGCGGAAAATTGGGATGCGCTCGAGCAGGCCTGCGCGGAGCACGTCGAAAAAAACGGCGAGAGCATGGAAGCCTATTTCCTGCAATCCTTCGTCGCCTATTATCGCGAGGATCCCAGCCAGGCGATCCAGCTCCTGGAAAAAGCCCTGAGCTTCGACAACGCCACCGATGAAGTCGCCGATGCCCTGGCGACCCATTACGCGCTGGTCGGCGATCTGTTCACCTCGGTTTACTATGCCAAGATCGCCCATACGCTCGAGCCTTCCAAGGAAATGAAGGCGCTGGTTCCGGCCTCGTTCCCGACGTTTACCCGCGCCTATGCCACGATTTCCGAAAATCCCCTGCGCAAGCGCGCGCAAGCCTCGCTGGATGAGGGCGATCTCGCCAAATCCGAACATTGGTTCCGCCAGCATCTGTCGTTCGACCCCAAGGACCGGGACGCCTATCTCAGCATGACCGCCAGCATGCTGGCCCGCGGCGAGTTGCGCGGCGTGGTCAATTCGCTCCGCGCCGGCCGCCATGCCCTGCCGAATGATCCCATGATCGCAAGCATGCTCGCCCATACCCTTGTCCGTTTGGGCGAATTCGCCGAGGGACACGCCTGCCACCGTTGGGCGCAAAAGGCCGCGCCGGACAATGCCGCCATCCATGCGCAGGCCCTTATCGATCTCATGGCCGATCCCGATCAGCAGCACCGCGACTTCCCGGCGCTGTTCCGGGCCTGGGGCGAACGCTTCGGCAAACCCGACGACGACTCCGATTCCGATTTCTTCGAACTCGAGGAACCGGCGCCGAAGGATCAACTGACCATCGGTTTCATCATGGGCAGCGAAGGCGGCACCGCGCGCGGCGTCACGCTGTCGTCGCTTTTGATGCGGCTCGACGAAAACAAATTCCAGACGGTCGGCTTCGGCCTCGGCGCGCTCAGCGACACCGGGAACGTGGTGTTTCAGAAATGCATGGGCCGCTGGCACGACGTCGCCGGCGTCGACACGATCACGCTCAAGGCCATCATCGCCGCCGAGGAGATCGACATCCTGGTCAACGTCGCCGGCTTCGACACGCCCGAACTGCTGAGTATTTTCGGTTCCCGCCTGGCGCCCTGCCAGATCGCCTGGATGGGCACGCCCTACGGCACCGGCATCGCGGAAGTCGATTACCTGCTGACCGATACCTACATGGACCCGAACCCGGATACCAAGGCGAACTTCGGCGAACAGCCCGTCTTTCTGGATCTCGGCAGCGTGGTCGCATTCCCGTTGGTCTCGAAGCAGGAAGCCCTGGCCGAGCGCACCACCGACGAGTTCCTATTCGCGGCGGATGCGAAACTGCACGAACTGACACCGGCCACCATCGAATGCTGGGCGCACATCCTGCATCAGGTGCCGAATTCGAAGCTCATTCTGCTGGATTACGATTACCGCCAGAGCGAAACCCTGAACAGCCTGGTTTCCCTGTTCGGCACATTCGGCGTTTCGGACCGTGTCGATATCGTCGATTCCAGCGTGTCATCTCAGTTCTTCGAGCAAGCCGACGTCTGCCTGATGCCCCTGCCCGCGCCGTCGCCGCAAGTCGCCGTCGATGCGCTGTGGGGCGGCTGTCCGGTGGTCTGCCTGGCGGGCGAGAAACGCCACTCCCGCGAGGCCGGCAGCATGTTGGCCCAGCTCGGCTTTAAGGACGGCATGGTCGCCGAAACGCTCGACGCATACATCGCCAACGCCCTCGAGTGGGCGAACAACGACGAGAAACGGCGCGACTTTCGCCGCGGCATCCGCGAGCGGATGCTGAAATCCAAATCCTTCGACACCAACGCCCGCGCCGCCGATCTGCAAAACGCGTTCAATGCGTTGTGGCAGAAAACATGTGAGAAGCGCTAGGCGGCACGCGCTTTGAAAGGCCCGTCATGACCAAGGCCGGCGCAGGACTGGTTAAGCGCAACATCGCGGCCCTCGACAAACATGCCCCCGCGGCGGTCCAGCGCCTGAGCCGGATCAGCGATCCCGTGACATCGTTGGTTTACGGCGCCGGCACCGGCAACGATGGCGAGAACCATGGCGAGATCGTGAACATCGACCTCGGCGGCGGCACGCTCTATCCGAAACCCGCCCTGGAATGGACTCGCGACCAACTCGAAGAGTTCGTCACCAGTCCCGACCGCCTGATCTTCAAGGATCCGAGCCACTGCAACCTGTCGGGTTATTCCTTCAAGTTTTTCCAGCCGATGCAGGAATATTTCAAGGATAAGGGCATCATCGACGAACTGACCGCCGGCCCGGTCGTCGATATCGGCTTCCTGTTCGTGTTCGGCATCGGCCTCGGTTATCACCTGCGCGAGCTGGTCGAGACCACCGAGGCCAAGCGCATGATCCTCATCGAGCCGATTCCCGAGTTCATGGTGCATTCCCTGTCCGCCATCGAGTGGCGCGACATCTATAAAATCGCCGACAAGCGCGGAATCA
>JAVJPD010000171.1:0-1067 GCA_040216475.1 Rhodospirillales bacterium | reverse complement strand
TTTTGAGCGGTGGTTTGTTCGCGGGCCGCTCCGGAAAATTAGGCTTTCCCGGCGACGGTGGCGGTCGTTTCACGAGCGGGTCTTTGTTCGGCTTCTTCGGGGCCGCCTTTTCCTTCTCTTTCGGCGTGGTCGGGCGGCCCGGCGCTTGAGCTTGTACCGATTGCGCCGTTACACTTTGCCGCTCTCCTTGGAAAATAAGATGCGCACCCCCGTCTATCGGCGTGGCCGTGCTGAGTTTCGGGGCGGCACACAATGCAACCACCGATGTCAATGCGAGCAGCTTGTTCATGGTTTTCTCATTTGTTTGCCTTAATCGAAGGCGGTTACTTCGGCGACGGCACAACAATCGTTTTCATTTTAGGCGGGCGAGGCTTGAACTCTTGCGTCGGCACACCGACCATACTCGGCTTCGTGCCGGTTGAAACTTTCGGTGGCTGGGCTGGTAATACTTGTTGGATTTTCTGTTGGGGCGTCGGTTTCTTGGTATTCGAATAACCGGTTTGCGCAAAAGCACCGGTAGAAACCGCACCTGTGGCGAATGCAACAACTAGGAAAGCCGCTACAATAAATTTGAACATGGGGGTATTACCTCGGTTGGGATACTCCAGACACATGCTGGAACCGCGCGGACGGTGACAGGAAACCCATGTCTTATCAATCGAATTTACTTGAAGTTCCGATCCTCCCCCCCTGAATTGGTCCACTCTGATATATGTGGAATCGGGGGGATTATCGAACGGGTGTTGAATGCCCGGCGACTTTTCGAGAAGCAGGATTCCCGTGAAAACGGCGACAATTTTCTAGTTTCGAATGTGTTCCGGCACGCCGGTGAGCCGGCCGCCGCATTACGGCAACGATTTGACTTGATGGCGGAAATCACGGCAATCGAAGCAAAAAGAAAGGCCGCCGGAAATGTCTCCAACGGCCTTTCATCGAATTGGCTCCGGCGACAGGACTCGAACCTGTGACCCAGCGATTAACGGTCGCTTGGGGGTAAAGCTCGACAAGCGTAACGGACCGATAGATTTGCCCAAAAATTAGGCCTGCTCAGCGCGCCTGGATCGGAT
>JAVJPD010000170.1:0-7503 GCA_040216475.1 Rhodospirillales bacterium | reverse complement strand
CGCGACCCTCAGGCGCTGCGATACAGCTTGGTCATCACGAATTCGCGGTGACCGAGCGTTTCCGCCGCGGTGAGCCGGCCGTTACAGGTGCGGATCACCATGTCGATCAGCATGTCGCCGGCCTTGTCGAAGTCCATTTCGCGGCGCAGGATGCCCGACACGTCGACGTCGACGTGCTCGCGCATGGTCCGGGCCGTTATCGGGTTGGCCGTCAGCTTGATCACCGGCTCGATGGGATTGCCGATCACGTTGCCCTGGCCCGTCGGGAACAGATGCACGACGAAGCCCGCCGCGCATTGCAGCGTGACGCACTCGGCCGCCGCGGAAGATGAATCCATGAAGTAAAGGCCCGGCCCCTTCTTCGGGGCTTCCGCCGGCTCCAGAACGTCGATGAACTTGGTTTTCTTGCCGATCTTCTGGAGGTTGCCGAACGCCTTTTCCTCGATCGTCGACAAGCCGCCTTCGATATTGCCCTTGGTCGGCTGGCTTTCGCTGAGATCGTTGGTCTTGTTGTCGTTGATGAAGTCGTTATAGGCGCTCCAGGTCTTCATGAACTTCTTGGCCGCCGCCGGAGTCGCAGCGCGGGTCGCGCAAATCGCTTCGGCGCCGGTGATTTCGGAGGTTTCACCGAAACACGTGGTCGTGCCGAGCGGATCGACCTTATCGATGAAGTTGCCGACCGACGGATTAGAGCCGAGACCCGACGTGGTGTCGGATTCGCCGCACTTGGTGGAAACCCACAACTCGTCGAAACCGACTTCCTCGCGCTGCAGCTCGGTCGCCCAATGGACGTATTCCTGAGCGACGTAAGACGCCCGCTTGATGGTGTCGATGTCGCCGTGGCGCTCGATGGCGAAGCCCTGCACCGGCTTGCCGGTCTTGGCAATGCCGTCGACGACGCGCTTGGTCCAACCCGGCTCGATGCCGATCACGATGACGGCCGCGACGTTCGGATTGGCGCCGGTGCCGATGATGGTGCGGAAATGCAATTCCAAGTCTTCGCCGAACTGCAACCGGCCGTAATGGTGCGGCAGCGCGATCGTACCCTTGATATTGTTTTCGACCGCCATGCACGCGGCGTTCGACAAATCGTCCAGAGGAAGAATGGCGACGTGATTGCGAATTCCGACGCGGCCGTTTTCACGGCGATAACCGAAAAACGAGAACTTGTTGCCTTTCTTCGGGGATTTTTTCGCTTTCTTCGCCATCACTACCACCTTTTCGTCTTAAGATTATGAACATGCACATGGTCGCCTTTTTTTGCGGCCTTGGTCATGCGCCCGATGTCGTGACCATACTTGATGATCGTTTCGTCGTTTTTCAGGTCCGTCAGGGCAACTTTATGGCCAAGAGGAATATCCTTCAGGGCCTTGATCTTGATGGTCTTGTTACCTTCCATGACCCAGCCGGTCAGGGTTTTGCCCTTCTTGGCATCCTCGACGACGATGACGCCGACATTGTCGATCGCGTCATGCACAATGAAATCCGGTGCTGGCAACGGTTCCTCCTCTGGTTCGGAAATAGTATATTAGAAAATTCGCAAGCGGGCGCAAAGCTAGGCCCACAGCCAAACTCTGTCAAGTCGAACCCATCGCCGCGCAAACCGGTTGTGCCGCATCCACACGAGAACCGATCATGGTCAGCCGGAATCGCTTCCGGCGATCCGACAACCATGTGAATCGGCTCTAGGTTATTGATATAGATCGGATTCACATGGTTGATCGGAACCGAATGATGGTTCCGATCAACCATGATCCGATCTACCGCACTCGAAGGGCGGCGCAAGCATGATCCTACCAATCCGCCCGTTGGTATACTGCATACCAGCTATTGAGTTTGGCCTGGTTTTCCGATTACTGTAGAATTGTCTTAAGTAAGAATTCCGTTGGGGCTTAAAAACGACAGGGAGACCATTATGAAATACGTCTTTAAAGCGACGGGCCTTGCCCTCGCGATTACCGCCTGCATGGGCATGGCCGTTCCGGCGCACGCCGCCGATAAGATGCCCAAGGGCCTCGAAAAAGCGATGAAGAAGCCGGACGGCTTCCCGAAACGTGCGTTGACGATGATCGTGCCTTACGGCGCGGGCGGCGGTTCCGGGCAGGTTGCCCGCGCCATGGCGCAAGCCGTGACCGAAGCGACCAAGGTTTCGATCAAGCTCGTATACAAACCGGGCGGCTCGGGCATTGTCGGCCTTAAATCCTATATGGCGCTGCCGGCCGACGGCTACAACATCGTCGAGCACATCGACGACGCCGCGTCTGCTTATGCCTCCGGGCAATCGGCGATCAACCCGGCGAAGGATCTGATCCCGCTGGTGACGTCGCAAATCACCTTCAGCCAGATTTATATCCGCTCCAACGAAAAACGCTTTACCGACTGGAAGTCCTACGTGGCATTCGCCAAGAAGCAAGGCGGCAAGTCCACCATCGCGAACGTGTCGCGCGAAGGCTCCATGGAGCGGATCAACATGAAGAAGATCACCGATCACTTCGGCTTCAAGGCCCAGCAAATCAGTTTCGACAAAGCCGGCCCCCGATACGGCGCGCTCAAGGGCGGCCAGGTGGATGCCCTGTTCGAACAGCCCGGCGACGTGCGCGGCTTCCTGGATTCCGGCGACTTCAAACCGATTCTGACGCTCCTGCAAGAACGCCCGGCGGCGTTCGCCAAGGTTCCGTCGATGAAGGATGTCGGCCTGAAGTTCAATCCGTTGATGCGCTTCCGCGGCTTCTACGTCAACAAGGACGCGCCGAAAGAACGGGTGAAGTGGCTGCAGTGGGCCTTCCAAAAATCCTACTTCCAGCCGAGCTATAAAAAGTACAACAAGTCCAAGTTCATGGACCTGATCCCGAGCTTCCGCGACACCGCGGGTTCGCGCAAGCTGATCAACGAGACCGTTGAGATATACAAAGCCGCCTACAAGGAAATGGGCCTCACGAAGAAGAAATAATGATCGGCCCCAAGTAACGGAATAAGCATGCCCGGCGGGGAGCCGATCCCCGCCGGTATTTGCTGCCTAAAGGGGGGAGCTTCTCGATGCGGAAATTAGCGCCAGGGCAATGGATCGAATTTTCCTTCTGGTTCGTCTTCACCGGCGCCGCCTTCGCCCTGACGTTCGACTTCGACCGCAAGGTCGAAATGTACCGATATGGCGCCGCCGGCTGGCCCCGAATCGTCATCGCCATCATCTTCCTCGCCGCGCTCGGCCAACTCTGGCAATCCCTGTTCCAGAAGGAAGAACAGGAATCCCAGGTCGGGACCCCGGCAGTTTCGGAAGAACGCCACGATCCCATCGGCCTGCAGATGTGGTTTATCATGCTGACGCCGGTGATCTATGCGTTCTTCATTGAAGAACTTGGGTATTATTTCCTGACCCCGTTTTTTCTCTTTGCCTATCTCTATCTGACCGGCGAGCGCCGCCTGAAATGGCTCATCATCGTACCGCTGGGCATTTTCATCGTTCTCACGATCCTCTTCACGAAGTTCCTGTACGTGGGCCTGCCGACCGGCAACCTGCCCGGCTTTTACGATTTCGGCTCGTGGATCGTGCAAATCCTGCAATAGGCGCAAAATAAAAAAACGTAACCAGGGAGCCGACGGATCATGGCGGAATTTATTCAAGGCACGTTGACGCTTTTCAGCGATCTGACCAGCATCATGATTTTCGTCGGCGGATTGCTCGGCGGCATGTTGTTCGGCGCCATCCCCGGCGTCAGCATGCTGACGCTCGGCGCGATCATCCTGCCCTTCACCGGTGCCATGGCGCCGGCGGATGCCATCATGCTGTACTCCGTCATTTATTGCGCCGGTGTGTTCGGCGGCGCGATCACGGCCATTCTGTTCAATATTCCCGGCGCGCCGGAAAACGCGCCGACGGCGTTCGACGGCTATCCGCTGACGCAAAAGGGTATGGCGGGCAAGGCGGTCGGCGCGGCCGTGTTGTGCTCCGCCCTCGGCGGCTTGGCGTCGGCCATCCTGATGATGACGGCGACGCCGATCATCGCCGATTGGGCGATTTCCGCCTTCGGCCCGCCGGAAATCTTCGCGCTGGTGTTCTTCGGCATCGCCGTCGCTTCCTCGGTCGGCTCGGCGACGATCTGGAAAGGCTGGCTTTCGGTCGGACTCGGCCTGATGATCGCGCTCGTGGGCCTCGATCCCGTCGCGGGCATCGAACGCTACAACTTCGGCTCGACCTACCTGCTCGCCGGCATTCACTTCATTCCGACCATCCTCGGCTTCTTTGCGGTTTCGGAAGTGCTGATCCAAGCCGAGAAACGCGCCTCCGGCGCCTATAAAGCGCCGAAGGTCAGCTTGGATTTCCCCGGCTTCGGCGAATTCTGGAAATTGAAGATCGCCGTCCTGCGGTCGATAGTGATCGGCTTCTTCGCCGGTATTCTGCCCGGCATCGGCGCGACCCTCGCCGCCTTCATGGGCTACAACGAAGCCGTGCGCTGGTCGAAACACCCGCATAAATTCGGCAAGGGCGAACTCGAGGGCGTCGTGTCCTCGGAAACCGCGAACAACGCGGCCACCGGCGCCGCCATGATTCCCCTGCTGGCCCTGGGCCTGCCCGGCGGCGCGCTGACGGCGATGATGATCGGCGTCTTTCAGATGCACAACATGGAGCCCGGGCCGCTGGTCTTCATGAACAGCAGGGAACTCGTTTGGGTCGTGTTCTCGGCCATGTTCTTCGCCAACATCTCGATCCTGTTGCTCGGCTGGCTACAGACCAAGACCGTCGTCCACCTGTTACGCATCCCTTTCCATTTCCTGGCGCCCGCCATCCTGCTTCTCGCGACCATCGGCGCCTACGCCGTGCGCAGCCTGACAACGGATATCCTGATCATGTTCGCCGCCGGCATCGGCGGTTTCTTCCTGCGCCGGTCGGGTTACTCGGTCGCCGGCATCGTGTTGGGTCTCATCCTCGGCAAGATCGGCGAACAGAACTTCGCCCAGGCCAGCCAAATGCTCCACTACAACTTCATGGGCTGGGTCGGCCGGCCGATTGCCGCCGGGCTTCTGATTTGCGGCATCATTACGTTCCTGGCCCAGTTCTACCGGCTGGTTTTCGCCAAAAAACGATCTTTCACCATCGACGACTAGATCGGATCATGGTTTATCGGAAACACCATTTGGCTCCGATAAACCATGTGAATCCGATCTATATCAATAAAGTAGAGAAAATTCACATGGTTGTCGGAACGCCATTTTGGCCCATGCCAACCCGCCTTGGCGAAGCCGGAGCTTCGCTTCGGCGAAGTCAGGATGGTTGGCAATCGGCGATCCGACAACCATGATCTGCTCTAAACCGTTTTGCCGCTCCGCAGCGGATTGACCCTGGCGGGGATTCTTTGTAAACGAGGCGCACGGAACGCATCCCCGCCCGGCCATCGACAGGGCCCCGGGCCTTTAGTAACGTAATTCAAATCCTGAAACCCGGATAACCGGGGCTTTATCCTATCGAGGGAGACGATCGATGCCGCAACCCGCAACCGCCAAAGCCCAAGAGCGCGACGACGCGGAAGCTATCCGGGGGCTGATCACGAAAGCCCGCGCCGCCATGGCACGGTTCGCCAACGCAGATCAGGCGCGCGTCGACGAAGCGGTGACCGCGCTGTGCTGGTCGATCTACAAACCCGAACACGCCAAGGAAGCCGCCGTTGCCGCCGTCGCCGACACCGGGCTCGGCAACGTCGCCGACAAGATCACCAAAAACCAGCGCAAGAACTTCGGCACGCTGCGCGACCTGCTGCGGGTCAAGACCGTCGGCGTGATCGAGGAAATCCCGGAAAAAGGTTTGGTAAAATACGCCAAGCCCGTCGGCGTCGTCGGCGCCGTGGTGCCCTCCACCAACCCGAGCGCGACCCCGGTCAACAAGGCCATGATGGCGATCAAGGGCCGCAACGCGGTCATCATCGCACCCTCGCCGTCGGGCTATACCGCGACCGGCAAAACGGTCGACTGGATGCGTGCCGAACTCGATAAAATCGGCCTGCCCGCCGATCTGGTGCAAATTCTGCCCGCCCCGGTCACGAAATCGCTCACCAACACCCTGATGGCGGCGGTCGATCTCGTCGTCGTCACCGGTTCGCAAAACAACGTGCGCGGCGCCTACAGCAGCGGCACGCCCGCCATCGGCGTCGGCGCCGGCAACGTGCCCGTGATCATCGACTCGAGCGCCGATCTCGACGACGCCGCGCACAAGATCATGCTGTCCAAGTGCTTCGATAACTCGACGTCGTGTTCGTCGGAAAATTCCGTGACCATCGTCGCCGACGTCTACGATGCCGCCATCAAGGCGCTCGAAAAAGCCGGCGGATATCTGTGCAGCCCGCAAGAAAAAGAGCTCGTCGCCAATAACCTGTGGGTCGACGGCAAGCTGAACCGCCACGTTCTCGCCAAGGACCCGGATGTGTTCGCCGAGGTCTGCGGCCTGCCGGAAGAGGCCAAGAAGGCGAAGTTCTTCATGGTCGAGGACGAAGGCGCCGGCAAGGCGCATCCGTTCTCGGGCGAAAAACTTTCGCTCGCGCTGACCGTTTACAAGGCACCGACGCTGGATGCCGCCGTCGATCACGTGCAAAGCGTGCTCAACTATCAGGGCATGGGCCATTCCGTCGGCATTCACACCAAGGATGCCGAAAACGCCAAGAAGATCGCCGAGAAACTCGACGTCGTGCGCGTGCTCGTGAATCAGGCGCACACCTTCGGCAACGGCGGCAGCTTCGACAACGGCCTGAACTTCACCCTGACCATGGGCTGCGGCACCTGGGCCGGCAATTCCATCAGCGAAAACCTGAACTACCGCAACTTCATCAACATCACCCACCTCGTGAACACCATTCCCGAGGACAAGCCGAGCGAGGAAGACCTGTTCGGCCCCTACTGGAAGAAATACGGCCAATAAAAGTCAATCACACCGGGGATCGTAAACCGTCATGAATTTCGAGGAATACGCGGCAAAACCCGTTCTGGCCGCGGCCGGCATTTCCGTGCCGCCGAGCCGGGTCGCCAAGACGCCCGAGGACGCCTTCAAGGCCGCCGAAGCCATCGGCAAGGTCGTGGTAAAGGCACAGGTGCCGACCGGCAAGCGCGGCAAGGCGGGCGGCATCAAGCTCGCCGGCACACCCGAGGAAGCACGCGACGCCGCCAAGGCCATCCTCGGCATGACCATCGGCGAACACACGGTCGAGAAGCTCCTGGTCGAGGCGCAGGCGCCGATCGACAAGGAACTGTACGCCGCCGTGCTGAACGATTCCGAAACCCGCGGCCCGATGGTGCTGTTCTCGACGCTGGGCGGCATGGACGTCGAGGAAGCCGCCGAGCAGGACCCCAACCAAGTACGCCGCCAACCGGTCGACATCCGCACGGGTTTGGATAAGGCCGGTGCGCTCAAGGTACTCGACGGCCTCGACCTCGGCAATCACGCCGAGGCGATCGCCGATACGCTGGTGAAGCTTTACGGTGCCTATCGCAAGAACGACGCGGAGCTGCTCGAAATCAACC
>JAVJPD010000169.1:0-1387 GCA_040216475.1 Rhodospirillales bacterium | reverse complement strand
CGAACTTGGGAGGAGAATGTAACGAAAATCCCCGCATCGACAAGGGGTGAACATCATCGTAGGAGGCCCCCATGGATAAAACCGTCGACAAACTCGTCAATTTCACGCAAACGCTGCGATACGACGATTTGCCCGAAGCCGCGCTGTTCGCCGCGAAGGCCCGAATCATCAGCACCATCGCGGTATGCTTGGCCGCCTATGAGTTTCCGCCCGTGCAAATCTCGCAACGAGTCGCGCCCGACATAGCGTCGGGGTCAAGCGCGCGCATATTCGGCTCGTTGAAAAAGACGACGCCGGAAATGGCCGCGTTCGTCAACAGCGCCATGGTGCGCTGCCTGGACATGAGCGACACCGCCGTCATGGCCGCCGTCAGCCATCCGGCGGACGCGTTCCCCGCCCTGCTCGCCATCGCCGAGACGGAAAATCTGTCCGGCCGGGATCTCCTGCTCGCCACCGTCATCGCCTACGAAGCCCAGGTCCGGTTCGTGCAAGTGGTGAAATACAACGAAGGCTGGGATCAGACGCCGGTCGTCGCCATGGGGTCGGCGCTCGGCATCGGCCGCTTGCTGAACCTACCCGAGGAACAACTCCGTCACGCGCTGTCCATTTCGATCACGCCCAATCTGGCGCTCAATCAAACGCGCACGGGTAAACTCTCCATGTGGAAGGGCATGGCCGGCCCCGAAGGCGCGCGCCAGGGCGTGTTCGCCGCGCTGCTGGCGCGCGAAGGCATGACCGGTCCCGCGGATATTTTCGAGGGCAAGTTCGGCCTCTGGAATCAAATGATGCGCGGCACGTTCTTCGACCTGCCGGTACCCGAAACGTTCGACAATCACGTCTTCGCCGTGCAGCAGACGATGATCAAATCGTTCCCGATCCGCTTCAACTGCCACCTGCCGGTGTTTTGCGCGATCGAGCTGCGCGAGAAGGTTTCGCCGGACCGGATCGAGAGCCTCAAAATCGAATCGATCCGCGCGGCGTTCGGCCGTTGGATGGAGGTACCGGAGATATGGAAACCGGAAACCCGCGAGACCGCCGATCATTCGCTGCCCTGCACGGTCGCGATGGCCTTGCTCGACGGCGGCATCACGCCGGCCACGCACATCAAGGAGCGTTATAAGGACAAGGACGTACTCGATCTGATGAGCAAGATGACCATCGAATTGCCCGGCGAATTCGACGAACTCGCCCCGCAAACCCGTTGCTGCCGCCTGACCGCTACCTTGAAATCCGGCGAAACCGTCGTGGTCGAACAACGGCGCAATCTGCAGGACGATATCGACGGTCAGGGCCGCGACATCGTGGAAGACAAATTCAACCGCCTGACCGACTCGCTGCTTTCCGCCGATGCCCGCAAACGGATGCTCGATTTCGTCTGGAACCTGGA
>JAVJPD010000168.1:0-1811 GCA_040216475.1 Rhodospirillales bacterium | reverse complement strand
TCGGCGTCGGCGATCACCGGTAAATTCGACGCTTCCGCGATGTGCTGCGCGTTCTCGACCATCTCGCTTTCGGTCAGGAGTCCGATGTCGGGCATGCCGAGCCGTTGCGCCGAGGTGCCGTTGCCGGTCATGTAGACGGCCTCGAATCCGGTGCTGGCCACCAGCCGGGCCAGCAACGCATCCGACACCCCGGGGGCCACCACCAATTCCTTCTTGTTCAGTTTCGCCCGCAATCGGGCCGCCGGACCTGCCGTCATTCCTTCCTCCCCGGCCTTCGGCCGCCTTATCGTGGTTATCGTTGGGGTTGTCGCTTACCCGTCCCGTTATGATAGCCTTTGCAGATAAATTTCCAAAGGCTATGCTGATATAAAGTTCCGTTCGAGCGTGTCGCCTGTTTTCAGGCTTGTTTAGAACCATGACCAAACCCCGTTATCGCGCCGTTATCTTCGATCTCCTGACCGCATTGCTCGATTCCTGGTCGCTTTGGAACGCCATCGCGGGTTCGACCGCGGCCGGATTGCGCTGGCGCACCAAATATCTCGCGCTCACCTACGGCAGCGAGGACTACGAGGATTACGAATTCCTGGTAAGCGAGGCCGCGCGCCAAGCCAATGTGCCGATCGAGGCGGCACTCAAGCTGATCGACCGTTGGGCCGACCTCACGCCTTGGCCGGAAGCGGCGCGCGTCCTGCAAAAGCTCGCGCCGCACGTGCCGCTCGGCGTCGCGACCAACTGTTCGCGCACGTTGGGCCACGATGCCGCCGAGGCCGTCGCCGACTTGGCCGGAATCTCGTTCGCCACCGTGATCACCGCGGAAGAGGCGGGGTTTTATAAGCCCCACCCGCTGCCCTACGAGATGGCGCTCAACACGCTCGGCACGCTGCCCGAGGAAACCTTGTTCGTAGCCGGCTCGCCGCATGACGTGCCGGGCGCGGCCGGTGTCGGCATGCCGGTCTATTGGCACAACCGCCTGAAGCTGGCGAACGCGAACCCGCAGGCACAACCCGCCTACGAGTACGAGTCCCTCGAACCGCTGCTGGAACTCTTTTCCGGCCGCTAAGCCGTGTATCATCCGCCCCGGCGCCTGTGCTAATCTTTTAGGGTTGTGCAGGACTTTACCATTGACCTTCCCGATTTAGAGCCCGGCTGGGTTTGGATCACCGGCGCCGGCCCCGGCGATCCGGCGCTGTTGACCCTGGCCGCCTGGCACGGGCTCAAGCTGGCCGACGTCGTGATCTACGATGCCCTCGTCAATGAAGATATTTTAAGACTCGCGCGCGATGATGCCGTGCTCGAATACGCCGGCAAGCGCGGCGGGCGGCCTTCGACCGTTCAAGAGGATATCTCCGGCAAACTGATCGCGTATGCCCGTGACGGCAAGCGCGTGCTGCGGCTCAAGGGCGGCGATCCGTTCGTGTTCGGGCGCGGCGGCGACGAATGCCTGGCCCTGGTCGAGGCGGGCGTGCCGTTTCGCGTGATTCCCGGCATCACCGCGGGCGTCGGCGGGCCGGCCTACGCGGGGATTCCGGTCACCTATCGGGAAACCAATACCGCCGTTACCTTCATCACCGGCCATACCGCGCGCGACGGCGTGCCCGACGACGTCGAGTGGGAAGCCCTCGCCAAGGGCTCGCCGGTGCTGATCTTCTATATGGCGGCGCGCAATTTGGGGCGCATCGCCGAGAAACTGATGGCGGCGGGGCGGCCCGCAGACGAAACGGTCGTCGTCATCAGCCGCGCGACGTTGCCCGACCAAGCCGTGCTCGAAACCGCGCTTGCAACCTGCGCCGACGATCTCGCCCGGGCTGACC
>JAVJPD010000167.1:0-3072 GCA_040216475.1 Rhodospirillales bacterium | reverse complement strand
CGCGTAAATCCCTGGCATCGGTCGACCTGCCCGATACGGACGGGTTTCTGGTGACGGCCGTCGAAAGTCTGTCGGCCGGCTTGGCGGAACGGTTGGGGGTCGCGCGCGCCATGTCGATGGAGCCGGTGGTGTTGTTTTACGACGAGCCGACGACCGGCCTGGACCCGACCAATGCCTCGCAAATTCAGGACCTGATTCTGGCGACGCACGAAAAACCCGGCCCGGAGGGACAAGCGCGGACCACGCTCATTATCACCCACGACAAGGATCTGCTGAACCGGCTGCGCCCGCGTACGGTGATGCTGCACAAGGGCCGGGTCTTTTTCGACGGGCCGTTCGAGGATTTTCAGGCTTCGCGTTCGCCGGTGATCCGGCCTTACTTCGACCTGATGCCGGTTCTGCACAGCCGTCCGGTGCAATAAGTCAGGCGGCGGCCTTTTTCGTTTCCGATTTCGGCACGAACGGCAGCAGCAGGTTCGCGAACAGGACGCCGCCGCCGAGCAGGAAGAACGTGACCTCGAGGCCGAACCGGTCGGCGATCATGCCGCCGAACAGCGGGATCAGGGATGAGAACGTCGATTCGAAGCCGTACATGAGGCTGGTCGCCGAGCCGTGCATGCGCATTTCGGAAATATCCATGGTCCAGCTTTGCAGCACGGGGCGCATCGCGTACATCGCGAAGCCGAGAATGGACACGCCGCCGATGAAGACCGTCGCGTCGCCGATCATCGGCAGCACGATGATGATGATCGTCGTTGCCCACATGCAGGTCATGGTGATCGGGCGGCGGCCCAGCTTGTCCGAGAGAATGCCGCCGATGGGGCCCGCGAAGCCGCCCGCGATCTGCATGAGCATGAGCGTGGTGCCGATCATCAGCGGGCTGAGCTTGAGGACGTCGGCCAGGTACAACGGCAGGAACACGAAAATACCCGCCTGGGTCATCTTGCGGAAGGCCGAGACCAGGCACAGCATCATCACGCCGCGCGATTTCAGCAGTCCCTTGAAGCCGTCGACATAATCGGCGAGCTTGGCGGAGGTGGTCCGGCCCGTCGCCGCGCGCCGGGTGCGCTTGAGCAGGACGAACATCAGCACGCCGATGGCGAGCGGCACGAAGCCGTTGATGATGGCGGTCTCGCGCCAGCTCAAGCCGAGCGCCAGGAACGGCACGGCCGCCGTGCTCGACATCATCGCGCCCGCGACCGCGGGGCCGGCGGCTTGGGTGACGCTGGAGCCGACGCCGTGCATGGCGACCGCGAAACCGCGCCGCTCGGGGTATCGGATCGACAGATACGACATCGCCGGCGGATGCCAGGACATGCTGGACGCGCCGATCACGCCGATCAGCACGGCGATCATGAAATAGTTGCTGGCATAGCCGGTCAGCACCAGGGCGCCGCCGCACAGAGCCAGCGAGGCGGCCATGATCAAAACCCGGCGGCCGATGATGTCGGCCATCGGGCCGCTCGGGATGTTCGCGAGCGCCGCACAGACATGATAGATCGTGATCAGCATGCCGGCCTGGGTGTAGCTTAGACCCAGGTCGTTTTTGAGATAGGGCAGCAGAATGAAGAGAATCGACGTGACCCAGTGCAACGTGCCGTGGCCGGTGGCGACCGTGAAGATCGGCGCTTGGGTGCGCCAGAAGCTCATGGTTTGTGCGGAGGCTGTGGTCATGGGAAGCGGCAACCCGGTGAGTTGGGGGCGGTCGGGCCCGGAACGACGCATCATTTAGCATCCCGGGCCGTGTTCAGGCGATAGTTTTATACGCCCCCGATATGCATTTGTCCTTTTCAAACGGCCCGGCAGATCGCATCTTAAGGCCGGATCGTACAGGTCGGGCAAAGAACCCCTGAGGAAAAGTCATGAGCGAAACCGGCACGGATGTCCCCGAGGACTATGAGGAAGAATTCAAGGTCGTGACCGCGAATCGCCTGCGCGACGGCCGGGTGGTCTATTTGTCGCTGAAGGGCGATCAGGCCAGTTGGACGACCCGGGCGCAGAGCGCCACGGTCTTTACCGGCGCCGAGACGGAGGCCGCGCTCGAAATCGCCGCCGCGGACGTCGCCGCGAATCTCATCGTCGGCGCGTACGCGACCGAAATCACCGGCAAGAATCAGCCCCTCGGCGCCAAGGAGGAATTGCGGGCCGCGGGCGGGCCGAGCATCCGTTTCGGCGAGGCCAAGGTGACACCGAAGGACCCGGATTATTCGATCTGATGCGGGCCGGTTTCCGTATCGCTCATTAACTCATTAATTCACGGCGGCATCCGATTCCCGGATGGGTTTCAGTGGGTTATCCGGCAGGCGTGAACCGCCGGGCTTGCCCTTCCGGGCTTAAAAACTACAATCGAAGTTGCATGATCGCCCGGGGCGATCGAATGGCGCCGGCAAATCGGTGCGAACCACGAGTGCAGTTTCAAGGCGCGGGACCGGCGGGCATTTCGTTGCGCCCTAGATACAGTACTTTGTTAATTATTTCCGACTACGCTTTGAGTGCCCTCGCGGGGCGCGGCGACCATCGAACGAAACCGGTGAAAAAGGCACGGCATCCGTGGCGAGTACGACGAAAAAGCATTCCTATACAATCACATGCGCGATGTCGTTTCGCGACCGAATCGAGAGGTTGGCGGCACGGCGCCGGGTCAATGTCGGCGATCTGGCGCGCTCGGTTCTGCTGATGGTGCCGGGCGAAACCATCGCCAATTTTCCCGATCCGGGCGAACCGAAAGCAGAAGACCGCGAGACCGTCATCTTGAAATCCGGCACGGCCAAGGGGCGCATCTGGCGGCGCAAACCACGCTTGCAGGTGCGCATGAGCCCGGGCGTCGAGGCCAAAATGATCCGCCGCGCGCTCGCCATGGCCCTGGCGATGGAGCAGGGCGAGTTGGATATTTATCTCGAGAAATCGATGCCGGGCGGAAAGCCGGTGAAGGAGATCGCCCGGATGGCGGAAGCGGAAGTCGAGCGCCTGCGCACCATCGTTTCGGCCCTGTCGTTCGATCCGCTGCCCGACGGCATCAAAACCCGCGACGACGCGCTGCACGTTCTCGGCTTCGCGCCGGGCCGCGCGCCG
>JAVJPD010000166.1:0-2258 GCA_040216475.1 Rhodospirillales bacterium | reverse complement strand
GCCTTCAGCCACTCGGCCACCCCTCCGCGGAAAGTGGCGAGACAGTACCCAAGGCGCGCGGGCGCATCAAGGTTTTGCCCGCCCGGACGCCAAAAAACCGGTATTTAGCGCCGGCGTCCCCTAACCCCTTCCAAAACCATAAAAACCGTGCCGCCCCGTGCGAAATGTGTCTATGATCCAGCGATGAAAGTGTTCTTCTTCCTCGGCTGGGCTTTATTGGTCCTTGCCTTCGGCGCCGCCGCCGCGGAAATGGCCGCCAGCGCCACCGGTGCCGCGCGCGGTTTTCTGATCGGCTTTCACAAGGTCGTCGCGGCGCTGTGGCCCAACGCCTGGGCCTCCCTGCAAAACGGGCTCGGCCCGACCCTGAGCCAGACGATCTTCGCCCTGCCCGGCTGGCTGACGTTCGGCTTGCCCGGCGGCCTGCTGGTGTGGTTCTGCCGGCCCAACAAGGAGGCGCTGTCGGAAGAGGACGAAGATTCGATGTCGCTGTTCGACGAGTTGAGCAAGCAGGCCAAGCGCGACGGCTACGACAGCGAATCCCGGGAAGAGTATTTCGACGACCACCGCGATCTCGAGGGACTCGACCGCCAAGGCGCCACGGGCAATCAATCCAACGACGATTATACCGTCGATCTCGAGAAGGCCGCCAACCGCGATCCCGGCCCGCCCCGGCAACGCCGCTAAAGCGAGCCGTTAAGCCCCCCGATTTTTATTTCGCGTTGCGTTTTTCGTCGCCGGATTTCAGCGCTTCCAGAAAAGCCGACTGCGGAATCTCGACCTTGCCGAACTGGCGCATGCGCTTCTTGCCCTTTTTTTGCTTGTCCAGAAGTTTGCGTTTGCGCGAAACGTCGCCGCCGTAGCACTTCGCGGTGACGTCCTTACGCATTGCCGAGACGGTTTCTCGCGCGATGACTTTTCCGCCGATGGACGCTTGAACGGCGATCTTGAACAACTGGCGCGGGATCAGATCCTTCAGCCGTTCGCAAATCGACCGGCCGCGGCTTTCGGCATGTTCGCGGTGCACGATAAACGACAGGGCGTCGACCGGCTCCAAGTTCACCAAAATGGACACCTTGACGAGATCGCCGTCGCGGTACCCGTCGATTTCATAATCGAAACTGGCGTAGCCGCGTGACACGGATTTGAGGCGGTCGTAAAAATCGATCACGACTTCGTTCAACGGCAGGCGGTACACCGCCATCGCGCGATTGCCGACGTAGGTCAGCTCGATCTGTTCGCCGCGCCGGTCGGTACAGAGCTGCAGGATCGCGCCGAGGTATTCGTCCGGCACCAAAATGGTCGCCTTGATCCAGGGCTCCTCGATGCGCGCGATCTTGGTGACGTCCGGCATGTCGACCGGATTGTGCATTTTGATCAACGCGCCGTCGGTCATGTGCACGTGATAGACCACGCTCGGCGAGGTCGTGATCAGATCGAGATCGAACTCGCGCTCGAGCCGCTCCTGAATGATTTCCAAATGCAGCAGGCCGAGAAAGCCGCAGCGGAAGCCGAGGCCCAGCGCGGCGGACATCTCGGGCTCGAAATGGAAACTGGCGTCGTTCAGGTGCAGCTTTTCGAGCGAGTCCCGCAAGTCCTCGAAATCGGCGGCGTCGACCGGAAACAGGCCGCAAAAGACGACCGGCACCGAGGGCTTGAAACCCGGCAGCGGCTTGGTCGTGGGATTCTTCTCGGTGGTGATGGTATCGCCGACGTTGGTATCGGCGACCGTCTTGATCGAGGCGGTCAGGTAGCCGACCTCGCCGGGGCCGAGCATGTCGGTCTTGGTCGCTTTCGGCGTGAAGACGCCGACCTGATCGACCTGGTAGACGCCATGGGTCGACATCATGCGAATCCGCATGCCCTTCTTGAGCACGCCGTCGTGCACCCGCACCAGGATCATCACGCCGAGATAGGCGTCGTACCAGCTATCCACCAAGAGCGCCTTCAGGGGCGCCGTGTCGTCGCCGACGGGCGGCGGCAGTTTCTCGACCAGCGCCTCGAGCACCGCCTCCATGCCGATGCCGGTCTTGGCAGAAACCATGAGGGCGTTATCGGTATCGAGCCCGATCACGTCGCTGATCTGTTCCTTGATGCGCTCGGGCTCGGCCGCCGGCAGGTCGATCTTGTTGAGAATCGGAATGATCTCGTGATCGTTCTCGATGGCGAGATAGACGTTCGCCAGGGTCTGCGCCTCGACCCCCTGGGTCGCGTCGACCACCAGGAGCGAGCCCTCGCAGGCCGCCAAGCTGCGGCTGACC
>JAVJPD010000165.1:0-5956 GCA_040216475.1 Rhodospirillales bacterium | reverse complement strand
CGTCGAAAGCCTGGAAGCGCGCCTGCACCAACTGCACGAGGAATTGACCAAGGAACAGGCCGCCGCCGCCGCCTCGCCCGAGCTGGCGGGTGTGATCTACGGGTCTTACGCGAAGGCCGTGATCAATACGCGCGAACAACTCAAGGGCTCGATCGCCCAGGCCGAGCACGCGGTGTCCCTGGCGCGCGACGACTTACGCAACGCCTATCAGGAACAGAAGAAATACGAAATGACCCAGGAGGCCCGCGACGAACGCGAGGAGAAAGAGCGCAACCGCCTCGAGCAGATCGATCTGGACGAGATCGGCCTCGAGGTGTTCCGCCAGAAGAGCCGCCGTCTAGCCTGATCCGTTCATAAAAATAAAGAAAATTACCCCAGCCGGGACAAAATCTGCGGGTTGTCCCAGTTCGGCTGGCGGTCCTCGATGACGGCGGCGTGAAGGCGTTCGGCGCCTTCCGCCGCTTTGGTTTCGACCTTGATTTGCACCCAGCGCCCGATCACCTCGTTGTTGACGTCGTGCAGGATCAGCGCGGCCAGTTCCTCGATGGATTTCCAGGACGCGTTCGCTAAATCGTCCAGGTAACGCCGGAAGGCATCTTCCTCGAGGATGTATTTGTCGGGAACGTAACGCAACGTGACGACCGCGCGGCGGCCTTCCTGTGCCGTGCCGATGCGTCCCTTGAGTGTCGCCACGTAATCGATCTTGGTTTCGGGGTTGGGCAGAACCTTCAGCAGGTCGCGGTGGGTAGCGGACATGATGACAATCCTCAGGCGATCAGGCCGCCGGCCCGGTTCGGTGCCGACGCCGGTATCTCGACGAAATTGGGCGGCGCCGCTTGAAAGCTCAAGCCGCCTTTCATGCCGGTGATCTCGCCCGCGTTGATGAAAATGGTGCGGATGTCGTTTTGCATCATGCCGGGCAGCGGGCTTTGCGAGCGGATAATCAAGTCGAGGCGCTTGTCGCGTTCGCCGATCAGGCCGTCGAGTTGCAGCCGCCCCAATTGACTGAGGCCGATATCCAGGACGAACCGGGTTTCGGTGTCGCCCTTGTCGTCTTGTTTCTTGCGCCGGCGCATGAACAGGTGAATCTGTTCGACCGTTTCGCCGTTGTGGAGCGGGATCAGCGCGAGGCGCCAGTCGCCGGCGATGGGGTCTTCGGCGATCCGCGAGAGCTGGCCGAACTCGCCGCGCAACTGCGTGGCCAATCCGGGCCGGGCGTCGTCGAGGGTGCGCATCGTGTCTTCGCCGAGCCAGCCGCGGATGTCGTTTCCGCGTAAAGCCAAAAGAAAGAAGATGATGTTGGCGGCGAGTTGGGTATCGAGGCGCGGGATCACCGAATTGATCACGTGTTGCGCCGCGAGCGGATTTGTTTCGTGCAGCACTTGCAGCGCCTCCTTGAGCGCGGGCCATTCGCGCGCCAGATGAAACCGGTCGAGAAGCGCGGCCGTCTGCGTGTCCGCGGGTGGCGGCGGGGCGAGCGGCCGGCCGGCGATCTCGAAGATGAGGCCGGTGCCTTGCGGCAACGGCGTGGCGGTCGGTAGGGAAAGCTGCCCCGCCGGGGTCTGCACCAATGTTTGCCCCGCCGTCTGGCTCAAGCCTTGTCCGGCGGCTTGCGCCGCGCCGGTGACGATGCCGCTCAGAACCTGTCCTTGGGAAAGCGGTTGCGGCGACAAGGGCGGCAGGGGCGGCGCGGGGGCGTTCGGCGCGGGCGGCTGTAGGGAAACGATGCGCAGCGGCACCCGCGTGCCCGGCTGCAAGGGCGTTGCCGGGGCCGAAGCGGTTAGCGGTGCCGGGTTGGCATTAGGCGCGGCGGGGGCCGTGCCCGGCGTTTGCGGCAAACCGATCCTGGCGGCCGCCGATTTCGCCAAGTTGGCAAGCGCGCCGATGGCCGTGGTTGATTGTAGCGCCGCTTGCGCCGCCCCCGGCGATGTTTGCGCGGCCGCTTGTCCCGGCGTGTTGGGGGCCGATGGTTGCGGGCCCGGCGTGCCGCGCCCGAGCAGCGTCGCGGTCAAAACCTGTGCCGGGCTGAACGACACGCTCGGCGATGCGGTTTGAGCCGCTGATACTGCCGGTATCTGCGCCGCGCCCGTTTGCGTGCCGCCGCCCGCTTGCGCGCCGCCGGATGAAGCCGACTGCTTTTGTAATGTCAGCGCGGGGATTTGGCCGTTGATCGCGGTGATCAAAAGCCTCGCCTGCGGCGTCAGGCTTTGCAGCAGAAGCGTGAGCAGCGCGTTGTTCGGCAGGGCGAGATGGGTCGGCACGTTGAGCAAGCCGACCGGGGTTTGAATCCGCACGATACCGGTGGTATCGGACGGCACCACGGTTCCCTGGATCGCGGTGCCGATGGCGACGTGCGACAGTCCGGGGGGCGGCGTGGGCACCGTGACGGCGGGCGCATTGGCCGGTGCCGCCGTTCCCGAGGGCGGCGCGCCGGCGGCCGTGGGCAGCACGGGCGGGACGGTGTCAGCCATGGGCTATTTTAGAAGATTTGCGGCGATCGCTTCCACGTCATTCGCGGCTTCCGCGTTGGGAAAGCGGGTCAGGATCGAGGTCTGTCCCCGGATCGCGTCGCGTACCTTGGAATCCCGGCGGATCACCCCCAGGAGCGGCGGCGAGATTTTCAGGAATCCTTCGCAGGCCTTGAGCAGCGTGTTGTGGGTGCGCTCGCCCTCGCGGGTGGAATTGGCCATGTTGATGACGATTTGAATGGCGGTCGCGGGCGATTCCGCATGGGTCACCTTGATGAAGGCGTAGGCATCCGTGAGCGAGGTCGGCTCGTCGGTCGCCACCACCAGGCACGATCCGGCGTTATGGGCCAATGCCCGGACGGTCTTTTCGACGCCGGCGCCGAGATCGAGAATGACGATGTCGTAGCTCGGCGCCAGCACGGCAAGGTCGTCGCTGAGAATCTGCAGGCGGCTGGCGGGCACGTTGGCGAGACCGCCCGAACCCGAGCGCCCGGCGATGATGTCGAAGCCGCCGTCGGTGTAGGGAATGATCGCCTGATTGAGAGTCATCCTTCCTGAGATGACGCTGCCGAGATCGTTCTTCGGCATCAGGCCGAGTTGGATATCGAGGTTGGCGAGGCCGAGGTCGCCGTCGAACAGCAGCGTGCGCACGTTCGCCTTGGCCAACGCGTGCGCCAGGGTGATCGCGAACCAGGTCTTGCCGACGCCGCCCTTGCCCGACGCGACCGCGATGACGTTGCGGCCCCGGGGCTGGGACGAAGCATGCATTTGTGGCGAGGGTTCCGACGTCATGGGGTGTTCCCTGTTGTCTTAGGCGGTATTGTCCTTGTCCGGCGGGGCCGGATCAAGGCGGTTAAACTTGGCCGACCGTTTTGATCCGGGCCTTGGGGTGAACCTCGTTCTGCGACATCACCATGGTCATCGGCCGGAACCGCTCGATGACCGAGCGGACGTAGGGCCGGATTCCGGGGCTTGTCAGCAAAACCGGGGTTTCGCCCATCATGGCCTGGCGTTCGAAGGTATTGCGCAGGCCGGTGATGAATTCCTGGAGTTTGCTCGGCGGCATCGAGAGCTGGCGTTCGTCGCCCTCGCCGGCGAGCGATTCGGCGAACGTCTGCTCCCATTGCGGCGTCAGGGTGACGAGCGGGATGAATCCCTGGTCGTTGACGTTCATGTCGCTGATCTGGCGCGCCAGGCGGGCCCGGACGTGCTCGGTGATCATGACCACGCTGCGGGTATGGCCGCAGGCTTCCGACACCGCCTCGAGGATGGTCGCGAGATCGCGGATCGACACCCGCTCGGACAACAGGTTCTGCAGGACGCGTTGGATGCCGCCGACCGAGATTTGATTCGGCACTATTTCCGAGATCAGCTTCTGGTGTTCCTTGTCCAGATCGTCCATGAGCTTTTGGGTTTCCGCGTAGGTCAGCAGCTCGGACATGTTGTCGCGGATCAGTTCGGTCAGGTGCGTGGTGATCACGGTCGCCGGATCGACCACGGTGTAGCCGCGGAACATCGCTTCCTCGCGGTTGCCTTCCTCGACCCACATCGCGGGCAGGCCAAAGGTTGGTTCATGGGTGGTTTCGCCCGGCAGGGAAATGTCCTCGCCGCGCGGGTCCATCACCAAAAGCATGGTCGGGCGCAGATCGCCGCGCCCCGCTTCGATCTCCTTGACCCGGATGACGTAGGTGTTGGCGGGGAGCTGCATGTTGTCCTGAATGCGCACGCTCGGCATGACGAAGCCCATGTCCTGGGCCAGTTGGCGGCGCAGGGCCTTGATCTGCTCGGTCAGGCGCTGGCCGTCGCGCGGGCTGTTGATCAGGGTGAGCAGGCCGTAACCGAGTTCGAGGCGCAGGTAATCGATGCGCAACGCCGTCGAGATCGGTTCCTCGGCGGTCGGGGTTTCGGCGGCCTTGGCCTCCTCGACCCGCAGTTCGTCTTCGCGCTTCTTGACCTCGAACTTATTGATGTACCAGGCGATCGTGCCCGCGCCGCCGGCCAGCAGGGCGAAGGGAATGAACGGCATACCCGGCAGCAGGCCCATGCCCGCGAGCAGGAACGCGCTCATGGACAGGGCTTTCGGGCTGCTCGCCAATTGCTTGATCAGGGCCCGGTCGGTGGCGCCGGTGATGCCCGCCTTGGTGACGACGAGGCCGGCGGACGTGGAGACGATCAGGGCCGGAATTTGGGTCACCAGACCGTCGCCGACGGTCAGGCGGGTGAAGGTGTTGGCGGCGTCGGCGAACGGCATGCCGTGTTGGGCGATGCCGATGATCATACCGCCGATGACGTTGATGAAGGTAATCAGCAAACCGGCGATGACGTCGCCGCGGACGAACTTGGCGGCGCCGTCCATGGCGCCGTAGAAGGTGCTTTCGTCCTCGAGTTCCTTGCGCCGCGCCCGGGCTTGGTCTTCGTTGATCAGGCCCGAGGACAGATCGGCGTCGATGGCCATCTGCTTGCCGGGCATGGCGTCCAGGCTGAACCGGGCCGCGACTTCCGCGATCCGGCTCGCGCCCTTGGTGATCACGATGAAGTTCACGATGATCAGGATCGCGAACACGATGATGCCGATGATGAAGTTGCCGCTCATCACGAAATCGCCGAACGCCTGAATGATCTTGCCGGCGGCGTCGGTGCCGGTGTGCCCTCCGCCCAGGATCAGGCGGGTCGAGGCCAGGTTGAGCGAGAGGCGCAGCATGGTGGCGAGCAGCAGCACGGTCGGAAACGAATTGAACTCGAGCGGTTTCTCGATGAACAGCGCGGTCATCAGAATCAGTACCGAGAACGTGATCGAGATCGCCAGGCCCGCATCCATGAGCCACGTGGGCATCGGCAGGATGAGCACGACCAAAATGAGGATGACGCCGATCGCCATGGCGATGTCGCTGCGCGACAACGCCTTGATGATGCGTTTCGCATCCCACCCGCCGGATTTGGCGCCGCCGGCGGAGACGGGGTTAGATGCGGCCCCGGTCGTTGCCGGCGTCGCGGACGGTTCGGCCATGGTCGTTCCTCATATCAATACCGTTGTTTCTTCCGCCTGACGTCGTTTCTGTTTTTTTATGGTCATTACGGTTGCTTCCGTTTTACGCCGCGGGCCGGTCGTTGCCGTCGCCGGGCGAGGGTACGTCGTGCCCCTCGATGCTGTACTGCCTGAGCTTGTTGCGTAGGGTCCGAATGGAGATGCCGAGAATGTTCGCGGCGTGGGTGCGGTTGCCGAGGCAATGCTGCAGGGTGTCGATGATCAAATCGCGCTCGACATCGGCCACGGTCTGGCCGACCAGGCCCTGGGTCGGGCGCCCGTCGCCATGCCCGTCGCCATGCCCGTCGTCGTGTCCGGCGCTTTGCCCGGCGCTTTGCCCGACGCCGTGACCGTTTCCGTTACCGGATTTCGCCGCCGCCGCGGGCCGGCCCGATAGCATGATCGCCTCGGCGCCGATTTCCTTACCCTTGGCCAACAGCACGGCGCGGTGCATGGTGTTCTC
>JAVJPD010000164.1:0-1942 GCA_040216475.1 Rhodospirillales bacterium | reverse complement strand
CGCCGACAACTACAATGCGTTTTCCCATGGGAGTCTCTCTATCTGGTTTTCCGGCGGGGTGATCGAATGTGCGGGGCGAGACTTTAAGGGCTTCGTGCGGGGATGAAAAGGCTTGAGTGCCTGCTCCGGCGATCCGTTTGGCGGCTTGTCGGACGGCGGAAGGCTCCCGTATGATGCGCCCGCCTTATACAACGACAGCCGGGAAAAGCGCATGTCCGACGAGAGGCCGTTCGCGGGCCTGAAAGTTGTCGATTTCTCTCAAGGGGTTGCCGGGCCGATGTGCAGCCTGCACCTCGCTCAGTACGGCGCCGACGTGCTCAAGATCGAGCCCGTGGGCGAGGGCGAATGGGGCCGCGGCCTCGGTCCGCGCTATGGGCATTTCTCCGCCGTCGCCGTCGTGCTCAATCGGGGCAAACGGTCGCTTGCGCTCGATCTGAAGAATCCCAAGGGCAAGGAGATCGCCGAGAGGCTGGTGCGCGATGCCGATGTGGTGTTGGAAAACTACCGGCCCGGGGTGATGGAGAAGCTCGGCTTCGACGAGGCGAGCGTTCGCGCGATCAACCCGGACGTGATCTATCTGACCATCGAGGGATTCGGCCGCGAGGGGCCGCACCGCAACCGCCCGGCGACCGATTCCGTGTTGCAGGGCTACACCGGTTTCATGAACATCAACCGCGACGCCGACGGTACGCCCAAAATGATGTTGCCCTATTTGATCGACTACGTGACGGGGCTTTATGCGTTCCAGGGTGTCAGCGCCGCGCTTTACAAAAAAGCGACGAAGGGCGACGGCACGACGATCCGCTTGAGCCTGCTGCAATCGGCGGCCGCCTTGCAAGGGGTCAAGATGATGGACGTTTATCTCGAGGGCGCGGGCGACGTCGCGGGCGGCGTGCCGATGGGCACGTTCAAGACCAAGGACGGGTACATGTCGATCAATGCCCGGCGGCAGAACCAGTTCGCGGCGCTCTGCAAATTGATCGGGCGCGAGGACATGATCGATGACCCGAAATATGCAACCGTCGAGGCGCGCTTCGAGCACAAGGACGAGGTTCTGAAGATCGTCCGCGATGCGGTGCGCGAGCGCCGGACCGCCGAGTGGTCGAAACTTTTGACCGACGCCGATATTTTGAACGCGCCGGTCAACACCTACGACGAGTTCTACAAGGACCCGCACGTCGAGGCGGTCAAGGCCATCACCTGGATCGAGCATGACGATGTCGGCCGCGTACCGATGCCGCGCATTCCCGGCCTGGCGCCGCTTGAAGCCGACGATCCGATGACCCGAAGCCCGCACGTGGGCGAGCACAGCCTCGAGGTGTTGAGGGCCTTGGGGTACGGCGAGGACGAAATCACCGCCTTGCGTGCGGAGAAGGCGGTCGGGCTTTACGAGCCGTCCTGATGAGGCCGTCCTGAAGCGGCTCTTCCGAATCCGGCAAAACCGGTTTTTTTTATGTGTTTTCTTGCACTTGGCCCGGGGCTGGGGTAAGCAGCGGGAGCGTGGCGAAGGGAAACATCCGTGGCATCAGGGTTCAAGAAGGTCGTGGTGATGGGGCTCGGCTACGTCGGCTTGCCGACGGCGGCCGTGCTGGCAAGCCGGGGCGTCGACGTGCTCGGCGTCGACATCAATCCGAAAACCGTCGAGTTGATCAACCAAGGCAGGATTCACATCGAGGAGCCGGACCTCGACATCATGGTTCACGGCGCGGTTGCGGCGGGGAGGCTGCGCGCGGCCGTGAAACCGAAACCGGCGGATGCCTTCATCGTCGCGGTGCCGACGCCGTTCAAGGACGATCACCAGCCGGATCTCGCGGCCATCGAATCGGCGGCGCGCCTGATCGCTCCGGCGCTCGCGAAAGGCACGGTCGTCGTTCTCGAATCCACCGTGCCCGTGGGTACCACCGAGAAACTATCGACTTGGCTGGCCGAGCAGCGCGCCGAC
>JAVJPD010000163.1:0-2914 GCA_040216475.1 Rhodospirillales bacterium | reverse complement strand
CACGGGGTTCGGGGGGCACCTGGCAACAGAAGCCCCCCACTTCATTTCAGCCTTGTTTTTTTCCGCTTTATTTACATGCCGAGCACGTTTTCATAAGTCGAACGACACGGTATAACTATCTCCCATGACGAAAGACCCGATCGATTACGACCTGTGGATCGAAGACGCGCTGCGCACGGTCGCGCAACGCGCCCTCAACCTGGCCGAAGCACAAGGCCTGCCGGGCGATCATCATTTCTATATCTCATTTCGTACCGGCGCGCCGGGCGCCGAGGTGCCGCTGTCCCTCAAGGCGCAATACCCCGAGGAAATGACGATCGTCATTCAACACCAGTTCGAAAACCTCGAAGTCGGCGAGGATGCCTTCCTCGTCACCCTGCGCTTCAACGGCAAGCCCGAGCGCCTGCGCGTGCCCTTCGCGGCCATCACCTCGTTCAACGATCCTTCCGTGAAGTTCGGCCTGCAATACGCCAAAACCGCGGCGCGGCCCGAAAATCGAACCGCGGCACCACCCGCCGACACGGCGCCCGAACCCGCCGCCGAAAAAGACGAGGGCGAGAAGAAAACCGGGGAAGTGATCGCCCTCGACCGATTCCGTAAGAAATAAACTCAACACGACCCGACCCGCATCGGGACATATCGGGACATGGCAACCACGACGTAAGATTAAGGATCGAGCATGAGCGATTTCGTCCACCATGAGCTGTTTCCCCTGGGCGAAGACAAAACGACCTATCGGCTGCTGACGAAGGATTATGTCGAAACCGCGGCGTTCGACGGCAAGACCCTGCTCAAGATCGATCCCAAGGCGCTGCAACTGCTGGCGCGCGAGGCCCTGCACGACACGTCCCATTACCTGCGCGCCGAACACCTCGGCCAGTTGGCGAAAATCCTCAAGGACGGCGAGGCGTCGGACAACGACAAGTTCGTCGCGCTCGAGTTGCTCAAGAACGCGAACATCGCCGCCGCCGGGGTGCTGCCCATGTGCCAGGACACCGGCACCGCCATCGTGCTCGGCAAGAAGGGCCAGCAGGTCTGGACCGGCGGCAACGACGAGGCCGCGTTGTCGGAAGGCATCCATGAGGCCTACGCGCAGAACAACCTGCGCTATAGCCAGATGGCGCCGCTCGACATGTTCGAGGAGGTCAACACCGGCACCAATCTGCCGGCGCAAATCGATCTGCTGGCGACCGAGGGCGAGGCCTACAAGTTCCTGTTCATCGCCAAGGGCGGCGGCTCGGCCAACAAGGCGTTCTTGTATCAAGAGACCAAGGCGCTTTTGAATCCGAAGCGGCTCTACGAGTTCATCGAAGAGAAGATGCTCTCCATCGGCACGGCGGCGTGCCCGCCTTATCACCTGGCCATCGTGATCGGCGGCACCTCGGCCGAAATGTGCATGAAGACCATGAAGCTGGCTTCGTGCCACTACTACGACACCCTGCCGACCAAGGGTAACAAACACGGCCAGGCGTTCCGCGACGTCGACGCCGAGGCCAAGGTGCTCGACATCGCGCAGCGGATCGGCGTCGGCGCGCAGTTCGGCGGCAAGTATTTCGCCCACGACGTCCGGGTGATCCGCCTGCCGCGTCACGGCGCCTCGTGTCCGGTCTCCCTCGGCGTGTCGTGCTCGGCCGACCGGCAAATCATGGGTAAGATTACCATGGACGGCGTGTTTCTCGAGGAACTCGAACGCAACCCGGCGAAATACCTGCCCGACGTCAAGGACGAACACTTGAGCGGCGAGGTCGTCGAGATCGATCTCAACAGGCCGATGGCCGAAATCCTCAAGACGCTCTCGCAGTACCCGATCCGCACCCGGCTGTCCCTGAGCGGGCCGCTGATCGTGGCGCGCGACATTGCCCACGCGAAGCTCAAGGAGCGCTTAGACGCGGGCGAGGGGCTGCCGCAGTACTTCAAGGACCACGCGGTCTATTACGCGGGCCCGGCGAAAACGCCGAAGGGTTTCGCGTCCGGCTCGTTCGGGCCGACCACGGCGGGGCGTATGGATTCCTACGTCGACCGGTTCCAGGCCGCGGGCGGCAGCATGGTCATGCTCGCCAAGGGCAACCGTTCCAAACAGGTGACGGATGCCTGCAAGGCCCACGGCGGGTTCTACCTCGGCTCCATCGGCGGCCCGGCGGCGCGGCTCGCGCAGGACAGCATCACCAAGGTCGAGATCGTCGAATACGAGGAACTCGGCATGGAGGCGATCTGGAAGATCGAGGTCAAGGACTTCCCGGCTTTCATCGTGGTCGACGACAAGGGCAACGACTTCTTCGCCGGCTTCAAGCCCGGCGCGATGAAAGTCCACGACGGCAACGGCCTTTAATTCTTTGTCTACGGAATTTTTTTTCAACGGCCCGAAAACGGCGAAGCTGACCATCGTGCTGGCGCACGGCGCCGGCGCGCCGATGGATAGCGCCTTTATGAATTTCTTCGCCGAACACCTCGCGGCGAAGAAATTCCGCGTCGCCCGCTTCGAGTTTCCTTACATGACCGAGCGCCGTGCCACCGGCAAAAAGCGCCCGCCGAACCCTGCCCAGGTCTTGCTCGAAACGTATCGCGCCGTCATCGCCGAACTCGGCGCGGATAAACTCGTCATCGGCGGCAAGTCGATGGGCGGGCGCATCGCCAGCATGGTGGCCGACGAAACCGGCGTGCGCGGGCTCGTCTGTTTGGGCTATCCGTTCCACCCGCCGGGCAAACCCGAGAAGCTGCGCACCGAGCACCTCGAAACCCTGAAGACGCCGGCGCTGTTCCTGCAGGGCACCCGCGATCCCTTCGGTACCCGCGACGAGGTGCAGGGCTTTCCGCTGTCCAAGAAAATCGAGCTCCGCTGGCTCGAGGACGGCGATCACGGCTTCAAGCCGCGCAAGGCTTCGGGGCGAACGGAGGAACAGAATTGGCTCGATGC
>JAVJPD010000162.1:0-1167 GCA_040216475.1 Rhodospirillales bacterium | reverse complement strand
GGTCAGCTTGCCGATGAGATCGTGAATATCGGCATCGTTGAAGCGTTCCTTCTCGAAGGTCTCAGGCGTGATGTTGCCGTCGAGCACGGCGGCGGCGATACAGAAGTGCGGCGAATGATCGGCCGCGTCGCGGCTGCGCGGATTGATCGACGAAGGCTTGTTCACCCAGCTCGCGAACGTCTTTCGCACCAGTTCCGCCTTGAGCGAGACGATCTCGGTCACGTCGATCTTCTTGCGCAGTTCCTGCGCGGCATAGACCGGAATGTGAATGCCGGTGCGGATCGGGCAGGTCTTGATCGTGGTTTCCTGGATCGCGAACACATGATCCTTGAACACGGTCGGCGGATCGACCGGGAAGCGGTCGCCGCCGTAGGCTTGGTTCCACAAGCCCAGTTCGCCCTCGAACACGCCGTCGCACGACGTAACGCCGCCGCGCGCCAGGATTGCCGCGAACACGCCCGCGCGCGCGCCGTAGGGCCCGGCCATGCCCTTCCACATCGACATCGTGCCGGCACGGGTCTGATAGAGCGCCAGGTTCGGCACGACCGCGATGGAAAGCGCGTTGTGCAACTGCTCGTCGTCGAGGCCCATCAACCGCCCCGCCGCCATCGCCGTGCCGAGCGCAACGGTCGTGTTCTGATCCCAGCCCCGGTGCTCGACCGGCACGTTCTGCAAAAACTGGCATTGCACTTCATGCGAGATGAGTACCGCCAACAGGAAGTCGCGGCCCGATACGCCTTCGGCCTCGGCCACCGCGAGCACGGCGGGGATCGCATCCGACGGATGGCCGCCGCTCGCGAACACGCACGAATCGTTGATGTCCAAACAGCGCACCATGCACGAATTCACGAACGCCGCCATGTCGACGGCCGTCGCCGTCAAATCGCCGAACACGCGCGCTTTCGGGCCGCTCGCCACCGGCTGCGCGAGCTTGCGCACGATCGGCACCGAGTCGGTGCGAAAGGCCGCCAGCCCCGCCCCGAAGGCATCGAGGATACGGGCCTTGGCGCCGTGCACCGCCTCGGCGGACAAATCGGAAAACCGCAACGCCTGCGTGAAATCGATGAGTTTGCGCGATGTTTCGTCCACGAAGAGTCACTCCTTTTTTAATCCATTCGGAAAAACAGCGGCGCCGCAACCCGGCGCCGCCGCCTGCCGTAAATCGGC
>JAVJPD010000161.1:0-2280 GCA_040216475.1 Rhodospirillales bacterium | reverse complement strand
CCTTTTCATCCATGGGCGCGCCATTCTATGAAAAATTGGCTGCATGCTTAAGCCTTAATTTGCTAAGGTTTGCCCCAATCAACAGTGGAGGAAGCTGCAAATGACCGCTTATTGGCTCGCCCGCTCCAGGATCGACGACCCGGTCGCCTACAAACGTTATACCGACCAGATCCCCGGCATTTTGAAAAAATATAACGGCAAGGTTCTGGCTCGCGGCGGCCGGTACAAAATCATGGAAGGGCCGGAGAATTTTCAACGCTTCGTCGTGATCGAATTTCCTTCCCTGGAACAAGCCGAGAAATGCTTCAACTCACCCGAATACCAGGAAGCCGCCAAGCATCGGCGCAACGGCGGCGGCGTGGTCGAAAACGTCATTCTCGAGGCCGGTGAGTTTACGAAGTAGCTAAATCCTCAACTTTAGGTTAAGTAACAGCAAGTCTTTGTTATAGGGAGAACCAGAATGCCTTTCTATCAAATCGCGCACATGGTGAAAGACAAAAGCCGTGTCAATCCGAAGGTCCAGGCCAAACAGGCCGCCGGCGAATTCATGAAGGTCGGGATCGTTACCAAACCGGAAGGCGAAGGCCCGCCGCTGCACATGCACCCGAACGAAGAGCAATGGACGCTCATCCTCGAGGGTAACCTGCATTATGTGCTGGGCGACGAAGAAAAGATCGTCGGCCCGGGCGATCTCATTCACATTCCGCGCTTCACCAACCACCGCAGCCGCTCCGTCAACGGCCCGGCCACGTTTTTCACGGTGAAAAGCCCGACCGGCGACGGCAACGTCGATCAGGATTACAACCTGGCCCAGGGCGCCGAGGTTGCGGAAAAACTCTATGACCTGATGAAGCAGAAACAGGCCGCCGCGAAGAAGACTTCGAAGAAGAAGAAGAAGAAGGCCACGAAAAAGAAAAAGGCAACCAAGAAAAAGAAGGCCGCCAAGAAAAAACCGGCGAAAAAGAAAACCGCCACGAAGAAAAAAACGGCCAAGAAGAAAACCGCCAAGCGGAAAGCCGCCAAAAAGCGGACGGCAAAGAAAAAACGCTAAACGCATCGGCTGATGGAGGCACGTGAACGGTTTTCGATATGGTTCGTCTGAGCGATCTTCCCGAAACCGACCGAGAGCATCTTCTCGGTAAAGCGTGTCCTCCGTTCGAACGCCAACCATGGGTAACCGGCCCGCCGCTTTCCAAGCGGCGGGTCGCGCTCATCACGACCGCCGGCTTGCAGCGGCGCGACGATTCCGCCTTCACGTTCAACGATACCGGCTACCGGGTCATTCCCGACACCGTCGATCCGCAAGACCTGATCATGAGCCACGTGTCGGTCAATTTCGACCGGACCGGCTTTCAACAGGACATCAACGTCGTCTTTCCGATCGAACGTCTGCACGAATTGAAAGACGAAGGCGTCGTCGGTTCGATCGCGAAATTCCATTATGCCTTCATGGGCGCGGGTTCGCTCCCGCATGAGTTCGAAGCGACCGCGCGGGCGGTCGCGGGATTTCTCAAGCAAGACCGAGTCGACGCCGTCTTTCTTTCGCCGGTCTGACCGAACTGCACCCGCGCCGTCGGCGCGATCAGCCATTACATCGAGGAAGAAGGCATCGCCACCGTCGGCATCAGCCTGGTGCGCGAGAACACGGCCGCGCTGAAACCGCCGCGGGCGCTGTGGGTGCCGTTCGAACTCGGCCGCCCCCTGGGCGCGCCGAACGAGCCCGCGTTTCAGACCAAGGTCCTCAAAGCCGCGTTGAAACTTCTCGAATCGGACGGCGGGCCGCCGCTCCTCGCCGATTTCCCCGAGGACGCCCCGAAGACGGCAACGGGTGAAGCGCCCGCCGACTGGATCTGCCCGGTCAGTTTTCCGCCCCCGCCCAATGACGACTCGGCGTTGCTGCAATCGTTCCTGGCGGAAATCGAATCATTGAAACCCTGGCACAACGTTGCGCTCGAAAATAACGGCCGCACGACGGTCGGTCTCAGCGGTCTCGATATCGGTGACGCCGTCCGTTTTCTAACCGGCCTGACAGAAGGTGAACGGAAGAACCCTCTTAACAACGCCACCCTGGCCGAAGCCGTCAAACGGACCAGCGAAGACGTAAAAGCTTTTTACCTCGAATCGGTCGCGGCGCAACCTTCGGGCGCGACCAGCCGAGACATCTACGGATGGTTCTGGCGCGAAACCGTCGCCGGCGACGTGTTCCGGAGAATACAGAAGGTTTTTCTGACAACAAAAGACGAACATCTTCAATATCTTGTCACACGAAGCTTAGTCCCG
>JAVJPD010000160.1:0-2292 GCA_040216475.1 Rhodospirillales bacterium | reverse complement strand
GTCGATCTGTTTTTCGCGCGAGCCACCGCCCGCTTCGGATTCCTTCAAAATCCGTTCGTAGGTGTCGGCCAGCGCGGTATTGCCCAGCAGATCGCCCGGGTTCGGCACGCCGTTCTTGAGATACACGTCCGCGCTCGACGTCCATTCTTCGCGGTAGAGCGATTCCAGCGCGCTCAGGCAGTTGTGCAGCGTCATGTTCACGGGAAAGCCGTTGCGGGCGTAACCGAGCATCGGTTCCAGCACGTCGCGCAGTTTCATCGTGCCGAAATCGCGCAGCAGCATCATCCAGGCGCCGAACGCGCCGGGCACGGGTGCGGGCAGCAGGCCGGTGCCGGGGATCACCTCGGTGATGCCGAGCTCGCGGAATTTCTCGATGGTCATGGCGGCGGGCGCCGAGCCCTGGCCGCAGATGACATGAACCTTATCGGTTTTAACGTCGTAGAGCACAACCGGCGCGTCGCCGGCGGGGCCGTTCATGTAGGGTTCTAAAACTTGGAGGGCGAAGCCGGTGGCGCAAGCGGCGTCAAAGGCGTTGCCGCCTTTTTCGAGCGTCGCGTAACCGGCGGCGGTGGCGAGCCAATGGGTCGAGGCGACCATGCCGAAGGTGCCCATCAGTTCGGGCCGGGTGGTGAATACGGGCTCCTTGCCGAGCTTGCCCTTGCGCGCGCCCGACAGCGCGCCTTTCATCAAGCGCTTCATTTCCGCGCCGTTCGGATCGTAAACCTGTTCGGTCATGGCCCGGGCCTCCCCCTATGCGTGATGATTTTTATCGCCTAGGGAAGGATACTTTAGATTTTACCGCCGTGCATCCGCGAATAATTCTGTATCCATTCGCGGGTATCACGGTCCGGCGCGGCGGCCTTGCGGAAGGCCTCGCCGGCCGCATCGCCGAAAAGCTGCGGATAGGGACCGAGGTTTTGCCGAAGGTCCTTACGGAATTCCGGATCGCCGAACATGTTCTGCACCGCGGCGCGGTATGAATCCCGGATGGATTGCGGCGTGCCCGGCGCCAGGAATAGGCCGCGCGCCGCCGCCAGGGTGGCGTGAAACAGCGTCTCGAAGGCGCGGCGCGGTCCGCCGGACAATTCCAAGCCGTTGACGGTTTTATAGGCTTCCAGGAAATGCGGCAGATCGGGTCGGGCCGGATCGCGCCCCATGGTGCCGCCGGGGAGCAGCGCGCCGCCGGTCCAGACGGGCAGGGGCTCGGCTTTCGGTTTCTCGGTTCGCATCACCGCGCCGGCTGCATCGGAGAAAATCGTGACGCCGTTCGGCTTGTAATCGTGACGTTCGGTGCCGAGCCAGAGCGGTTTTAACGACACGCCGAGCAGCTCGAACATGAAGGTCGTGCGCAAATCGACGGATTTCGGGTTGTCGCCCGCGTAGGTCGCCGGCAGCCCCTTCAATTTTTCGATCTCCTTCGGCATTTCGATGCCGAGCGCGGGATCGATGCGCACGGTGATGCCCTTCGGCGACAGCAGCACGGGAATGAAGGTGCCGATCCGTTGCTTGGCGATGGGTTTGGCGAGCAGATGGGCCATGATGTCCGGGCCCGAGAGCGCCAACACCGTTAGGCCGTCCGGATTAGCGGTTCGCAGGGCCTTCGCGTCCTCCACCGCGTCCTTTTCGATGCGGGCCGCCGCCGCCGGTTTGCCGGGGAGATGGCGCGCGATGAACGGCATGACGAAGTTCACGTAAGCGTGCAGGGCCGATTTCGCCGCGCCCGGCACGAGAACGTTCACCTGTTTGCCGGTAAAGTCGGCGGCGCCCGCCGGCGCGCTCGACAAGACCGCGGCCAGAACCGCCGCGACGGTTTTCGACCTCATCCGGATTCTTCTATCGACCGACGGCATAGCCCTGCATGTGGCGCGGGTTGGCGGCGGCCTTGAGCATGTCGCCGTCTTTGGCGGCGGCGGTCAGGCGGCCGAGGGCCCAGTCGCCCTGGACTTCGAGGCGGTGACCGCGCCGCGCCAACTCATCGAGCGTGGCTTTCGGGAAGCGGCCTTCGATGGACAGTTGCCCCGGGTCCCATTCGCGCGGGAAGAACGAGCTCGGGAAATGCTTGGTGTTGAAGGTCGGCGCGTCGATGGCTTCTTGCAGGTTCATGCCGAAGTGTACGTGGCGCAGGAAGAGCTGCAGCGCCCATTGATCCTGCTGGTCGCCGCCCGGCGTGCCGAACGCCATGTAGGGCTTGCCGTCGCGAAGCGCAAACGAGGGCGTGAGCGTGGTGCGCGGGCGCTTCTTCGGCGCGAGGGAGGAGGGCAGGCCTTCCTTGAGCCAGAACATCTGGCCGCG
>JAVJPD010000159.1:0-3525 GCA_040216475.1 Rhodospirillales bacterium | reverse complement strand
CGCCGGGACGCTGGGCATTGCCGTCCGGCATGTTCTCGACCATACCGGCCACGCCGACGACGTTGACCTTCGCCTTGCGTCCCGCCAAAGCCTTCATGAGGCCGACCACGACGCCGGCGCCGCCCATGTCCCACTTCATGTCTTCCATGCCGCCGGACGGTTTCAACGAGATGCCGCCGGTGTCGAAGCACACGCCCTTGCCGACGAAGGCCAAGGGCTTGTTGCCGCCGCCTTTCTTTTTGCCGCTGCCGCCGAGACCGTTCCATTGCATCACGATCAATTTCGGTTCGCGTACGCTGCCCTGGGCGACGCCGAGCAGCGCGCCCATGCCGAGTTTACGCATCTGCGCCTCGCCCAGCACCTCGACCTTGACGCCGAGCTTGGTCAGCTTCTTCGCTTCCGCCGCGAACGATTCCGGATAGAGGATGTTGGCGGGTTCGGACACGAGATCGCGGGTGAAGAAAACGCCGTCGGCGATCTTGTCCCTGATCTCGAAGGCCTCTTTCGCCTTGTTCGGCCCGGCGCAGGAAAACTTCAACGCCGACAGAGACGGCTTGTCGCTTTTCTTTTCCTTGGTGCGATATTTATCGAACCGGTACGAGCGCAACCGCGCGCCGAACGCCATCTCGGCGGCCTGTTCGGCGGCATCGATCTTGCAGCCCTCGATATCGTCGACGGCGACGAACGCCGATCCCGAACCGACATGCGCGGCGGCGGCATAAATACTGCCGCCGGCGTTCTGCAGCCCCAGGGAATCGATATCTTTTCCCTTACCGAGGCCGATCAGCACGATCCGCTCCAGGTTCGTGCCCGCCGGCGTCAACACGGTCAGGGTCTGGTCCTTCTCGCCCTTGAACCGGCTGGCGTTGATCGCCTGCCTGAGCCGTCCGCGCGTGCGTTTGTCCAGTTCCTGCGCGCTCGGCGTGAGTTTCTTGTCCGCCAAGACGCCGGCCACGACGACACCCCTTCGCGGCAATGCGGTTCGGGAAAACGTAATTTTCATCGATCAACCTTCCTTCTCTCGTTCACCGCCTCGCACGGCGGGATTTTTACAAGAATGTCATGACGGACGCCCTATTGAAAGGCTCCGTTTGAACGCCACCGTGTCTATATTGAGCCTATATGGTGAGAACGGAATCGGAAAGCTAGCGCGCCGAATCGGCGCCGTCCGGCGTCTCCGCCTCGAGCCGGGAAGCCTCCGCCAAAACATCCCCGCGTTTCTCGCTGCTCACCATCCACACCAGCCCACCCGGCAGACAAACCGCCAGCGCCAGCAGGCCGAGCAGAATGGAAAGCACCAAGGCGCCTTCCGGCGGCACCCCGACCAGCCCCAAGGCGGCGACCATCGCGCCTTCGCGCACGCCCCAGCCGGCGATGGAGATCGGCAGCGTCGAGATCAGCAGCACCGGCGGAATCAGAACCAGGCATTCCATCAGCGATATGTTCAACTTCAACCCCGCCGCGAGCGCGTACACGACCAGCGCCACGTTGACGAACCCGATCACCGACCAGGACATCGCCCGGAATGCATTTCGCGTGACCAGGAAAACACGCCGGGTATCGCCGGCCAAACCGATCAGGCCGCGCACCACGCGCCAATGCCGCAGCGACTCCGGCAACCGCTCCAAGGCGATCAAGAAGGTCAATCCCGCGACGGCACCGATCAGCAAAACCGTCAAGCCGCTCCAAGCCCACGGCTGCTTGCCCGCAGGCAAATCGGAAACGAAAAACGGCGTCGCGGTCACGACGATCAGCACCAATGCCAAAAGATTGGCCAGGCGGTCCAAGAACACGCTGCTGACGGCTTGGCCCAACGGCATGCCGGCGCGCCGCCCCAAAACCATCCGCACGGCATCGCCGCCGACCGACGACGGCAGCGCCTGATTGAAGAAGAAGCCGATATAGATAATGCGCTGGGTCCGGCGGAACGGCATCACCGTGTCGAGCAAGGCATCCATGACGACGCGCCAGCGAAAATTCGCGATGACGATTTGAACGGCAATGAGAACCGTCGCCAGCGCCAGCATCTCCGGCGCGACCTTCAAGATGCGTTCCTTGGCCGCGGCCAAATCGACCTTGCCGACGAGAAACCAGATTAAAGCCCCTGACACGAGGATCTTCAGGGCCAGGGCGAGCCATTTTTTCCACATTGAACGCTAAACGACCGGACGAGGGTTTTGCGGCGAAACGATGCCGGAAGGATTAACAGGTTCGGCCCGGCCTGTCACGCGAACGGCGGTTTTGACTCGGTTCCGGAAAGCCGTACCGGCACGCGCTTGCGGCCCCAGCGTCCCGGCGCCTCTTCGAAGACCCCGGCGATGGGCATGCCGCATGAACCGCAGTTTCCGGTGTAATTGCCGCCGACCTTCACGTTCCAGGTCGAAAGCTCGTACCAATCGCGGCCGACGAGAATCTCGCCGCAATGCGGGCAATAGGTACTGCCGCCCTCGAAATCGTGCACGTTGCCCGTGTAGACGTAATGCAGACCGTTCTTACGCGCGATTCGGCGCGCCGTCGTCAGCGTTTCAGCCGGCGTGTTCGGGATATCCCGCATCCGGTAGTCGGGATGGAAGGCCGTGAAATGCAACGGCACGTCGGGGCCGAGATTTTCGGCGATCCATGCGGTCATCGCCTCGAATTCGTTTTCGTCGTCGTTTTGGCCGGGAATGACGAGGGTCGTGATCTCGAACCACACGTTCGTCTCGTGCTTGAGATATTTGAGGGTTTCCAAAACCGGATGCAGGGACGCCGTGCAGAGCTGTTTGTAGAACCGTTCGGTGAATCCCTTCAGGTCCACGTTGGCCGCGTCCATGTGGCCGAAGAACTCCGCCCGCGCCTCGGGATTGATATACCCGGCGGTGACGGCGACGGTTTTGAGGCCGAGCGCATGGCACACCTTCGCGGCGTCGACGGCGTATTCGAGAAAGATGACCGGATCGTTATAGGTGAACGCGACGCTGCGGCACCCGGCCCTCTTCGCTGCCCGCGCAATCGTTTGGGGGCCCGCCTCGTCCTGCAACTTGTCGAATTCACGTGCCTTACTGATATCCCAGTTCTGGCAGAATTTGCAGGTCAGATTGCATCCCGCCGTGCCGAACGAGAGGATCGACGTCCCCGGCAGGAAATGATTCAGCGGCTTTTTCTCGATGGGATCGATGCAGAACCCGCTGGAGCGGCCATACGTCGTCAGCACGATCCCGTCGTCCCGGCGCGCGCGCACGAAACACAACCCCCGCTGCCCTTCATGCAGCTTGCACTCGCGCGGGCACACGTCGCACTGTACCCGGCCGTCGTCCAGGAGATGCCAATAACGGCCGGGATGGGCTCGTTCGAGAATTTCCGGTTCCGTTTGGGGTGCCATGAGCGCCGTGCCCTTCGGTCGACGATATCCGCTCCCTACTTTTACAGCCGTGCTTTACAGGGAGCCTTCGCAAAACTACTTATTAAACATATCACGAATTCCAAGGCTCAATGATGACCCAAATCAGGCCGGCAGCCGTCGCCGGGGCGTTTTACCCCGGCTCG
>JAVJPD010000158.1:0-2502 GCA_040216475.1 Rhodospirillales bacterium | reverse complement strand
GACAGGCCGAGGCCGGTTCCGTGGCCGGCTTCCTTGGTCGTGAAGAAAGGATCGAAAACCCGATTGATATTTTCCTGCGGAATGCCGCCGCCGTTATCCTTGACTCGGATGACAATGCTGTGGGCCCGTTTATTGCTCGTCAGCGTGATTGAAATCCTGGGCGTGTATTTCTTGTTTTCGTCTTCTTCGCGTTCGGCGCAATCATTGACGGCATCGGCGGCGTTGTTCAGCAGATTCAAGATGACCTGTTCGAGCTTGATGCTAGACCCGAGAACCTGCCGCGAGTCCTTGGGGATTTTCTTGATGAATTTGATGCCGGAAAGCCGGAAGGGCTGTTCGATCAGATTGACGGCGTTTTCGAGGCTTTCCGTCGGATCGAACAGATTGACCTCGCCTTCGTCCAGGCGGCTGAAGAGGCGCAGGTGATTGGTGATGCTCGCCATGCGTTCGGCCTGATCGCAAATGGCGGTCAATTGTTTGCGGATGTAATCCGGATCGAGTTTTTTGGATTCTTCGGCCTTGATCAGGGCGGATTCGGCGACGATGCGCGTGATGCCGAGCGGTTGATTGAGCTCATGAGCGATGCTGGAAGCCAATTCGCCGAGCGAGGCGAGCTTGGACGACTGAACCAACTGAGTCTCCGCGAGTTTGCGTTCTGTGATGTCGAACAGGGTCGTGCAGATGGCCGGCGTGCCTTCCCATTCGATGCGGAAGGCACGGTTGTTGACCCAGATCGGCGAGCTGTCTTTTCTGGCCGTACGGAATTCGTATTCGTCGGGGACGGGTTCACCCAGGAGGCGCGCTTCGTGCAGCCTGAGGGGGCCGTCGTCTTGCTTGGAACGGCGTTTCAGCAGGATCTTGGTCGAGGGCAGGGCCATGATCTCGTCGGCGGAGCCGTATCCGAAGATTCTTGCCAAGGCGTCGTTGGCGTAGAGGGGTTTGTAATGCCGGTGAATGAGGATGCCTTGATTGGAGCTGTCGATTAGGGTCTTGAAGCGCTCCTCACTGACACGTAAGGCGTCCATCACCTCTTTGGACTCGGTGATGTCGGTGCGGATAATGGCCTTGCCGCCGTCGCGTGTCGGGTATTCGTTTATCTGCATCCACCGGCCTCGGTCCATACGCAGATGGAAGGTGGGCTTGCGGCCCCAGAAGCGTTTCAGGCGTTCCTGGACCCATTTCTCCAGATCGCCGTCGACGCCGTCGATCAAGCTCCGTTTGGCGCGGGCGCGCAGCACGTCCTCGAAGGCGATGCCGGGCCTGTATATATCCTCGATGTCCTTGAAGTATTCGTAGTTGTTGCTGTTGGCGAGGATCAGGCAGCCTTCCGAATCGTAAAGCGAGAAGCCGCTGGAAATACTCTCGATCGCGGACCGTAATTGCTCCTGCGCCTTGAGGGCTTCTTCCTCCAGTTGCTTCAACTCGGTGATGTCGGTCTGAACGACCACGGTGCCGCCGTCGGGGAGCTTGACCTCGTTGATGATGCGCCACTTGCCGTCGGTATTGTGGCGCACGATCGGACCCGTCGGGTTTTTGTGCAGTTCCTCACGTTCCCGGATGTATTCCTCTTCGCGCCCGAGCGCCAGTACGTTGCGGCCGCTCTCGACCGTTTGAACCATGATTTCCCGCCAAGTGACGCCCGGCTTGATGATGTCGGCGGCGGCCGGATGAAGGCGCACGAATTCGTCATTGTAGATGACGAGTTTGTCCTCGGCGTCGTAGAGGGCGAAGGCTTCATGCAGGTTCGCGATGGCGAGGCGGAACTGCTCCTCGCTTTTGCGAATTCTTTCTTCGGTTTCCTTGCGCTGGGTGATGTTCGTGCGCATCGAACAAATCGCGGGCTTGCCGTCCCAGTTGATGCGGAACGAACGCTTCTGCACCCAGATCTTTTCGCCGTCCTTTTTCAGGCCGAGATATTCCTTGTCGAAGGAATCGGCTTTAGCTAAAAGCCAGGCGTCGCCGGTCGGCGAGCGGGATTCGGGGGAGATCAGATCCAGCGTCGTGCGCATGGACAGGATTTCGGCGATCGCGTTGTAGCCGTACATGTCGGCCAGGGCCTGGTTCGCGTATAGGGGCTTGTGCTGGCGATGAACCAGGATGCCCTGCGGCGAGCTGTTGAACAGGGTGCGGAAGCGTTCCTCGCTCTCCTTCAGGGCTTGTTCGGCGCGCTTGCGTTCGGTGATGTCGAACCGGACCGAACAGATGGCCGTTTCGCCGTCCCAATCGATGAAAAAGGCCCGTTTGCCGACCCAGATTTTCTCGCCGTTTTTCTTGAGGCCGCGATATTCCCAATCCAAGGGGGAGGGCCTGCCTTGCAGGCGATGGATATGCATTTCCTTGGCTTGGTCGCGGTCTTCCGGCGCGATGAGAGCCTCGGTCGATTCCATCGTCATGATCTCCTCGACCGAATCGTAGCCGTAGATGTCGGCCAGCATCTGGTTGGCATAGAGCGGCTTTTGGTTGCGGTGGACCAGGAGGCCCTGGTTGGAGGAGTCGAACAAG
>JAVJPD010000157.1:0-2468 GCA_040216475.1 Rhodospirillales bacterium | reverse complement strand
GGCGCCGGCCGCCTCGCCGATCCGATTCAGTTCGAACGGATAAGCGCGCCCGCGTGCTAATTCGGTCGTCATTTCAGTTTGCGGTGTCGTCATGCTGCGTTTCTCCCAGCGCCGGGTCTCTTCCACATGAACCCGGCATTTCTCGACGTAGCCGCATCCCCGCGGCAACTTAGGCATATTGTAGCACGGAATCGATGGTGCGACGCTAGTATGGGGGCGGCCCGGATAGGCCCGGTTTGACTTGATTAAGGATTTACAACCTTATGCCGGCACCCCACATAAGAGGCCATTAGGGCTTCGTTAAATATCGCTTGTCAGGATACGAATATGATACCCCGTTTGATCGCTTTTTCCGCCGTTCTGCTGTTGCCGGCCGCCGCCGCGCAAGCCGTGCAGGTGACGGTCACCAAGGCCGATTGCCAACGCATCGTGCAGCACGTGCCGTCGGCGGACGTCGAGTACAAGCCCGGCGTCGACGTCTATGGCCGCAAGGTCGCCCCGGCCGATCTCGGCGGCAGCCCGCAGATCAAGCTGCCCGAGACCATCACGTTCGATCTCAAGATCGACATGACCGGCCTCGGCACCTCGAGCGCGGGAGACGTCTTCGGCGAGCCGTCCCTCGGCAAGGTCTCGATCCAGGGCCATCAGGTCTATTTTAACGGCCAGCCCATCGGCGGAATCGGCCAGGCCGAGCTGGTCAGGAAATGCAAAGAGTTCCTCGCCGGTAAAAGATAAACCCCACGGTTCCGCCCCTCCCCGAGAAGCGTAGACATTCCGCCGGGCTTTCCCTAGATTGCCAGGGCTTTACCTTATTAGGCCCTTGATTGCTCAGGCATAAATGCGTCGATCCCGATTTTTCCTGCCGACCCTGAAAGAGACCCCCTCGGAAGCGCAAATCGCCTCGCACCGTCTCATGCTGCGCGCCGGCATGGTGCGCCAGGCCAGCGCGGGGATTTACTCCTGGCTGCCGATGGGTTTCCGGGTCTTGCGCAACATCGAGCGGATCGTGCGCGAGCAGCAGGACGCCGCCGGCGCCCAGGAAATGCTGATGCCGACGATTCAGTCCGCCGATCTGTGGCGCGAGAGCGGGCGCTACGACGCCTACGGCCCCGAAATGCTGCGCATTCGCGACCGCCATGAACGCGACATGCTGTACGGGCCGACCAACGAGGAGCAGATTACGGAAATTTTCCGCGGCTCCGTGCGCAGCTATCGCGACCTGCCGCAGTGCCTCTATCACATTCAATGGAAGTTCCGCGACGAGGTGCGCCCGCGTTTCGGCGTGATGCGCGGCCGCGAGTTTCTGATGAAGGACGCGTACTCCTTCGATCTCGATTACGAGGGTGCCAAGCGCAGCTACAACAAGATGTTCATCGCGTATTTGCGCACTTTCGACCGCTTGGGGTTGAAGGCGATCCCGATGCGGGCCGACGCCGGGCCCATCGGCGGCGACATGAGCCACGAATTCGTCATCCTGGCAGAGACCGGGGAAAGCGAGGTTGCCTGCCATCGCGATTTCATCGAGATGGATTGGGGCGGCCGCGATATCGATTACGAGTCCGATCTGCAACCGCTGGTGGATTCCTTCACGTCGAAGTACGCCGCGACCGACGAGCAGCGCGATCCGGCACAGGAAAAAGCGTTGGGGAACGATCTCGTCACCGCGCGCGGCATCGAGGTCGGGCACATATCTATTTCGGCACCAAGTATTCGAAGGCGATGAATGCCGTGGTCGCCGGGCCGAACGGCGAGAAGATCGCGGTCGAGATGGGTTCCTACGGCATCGGCGTCTCGCGCCTGGTCGGCGGCATCATCGAGGCGTCGCATGATGAGAACGGCATTATCTGGCCCGAGGCGGTGGCGCCGTTCAAGGCCGGGCTGATCAATCTCAAGGCGGGCGACGCCGATTGCGATAAAACCTGCGAGGATCTTTACCGGACATTCGGCGGGAACGGCGTCACGGTGCTCTACGACGACCGCGACGAGCGCGCCGGCGTCAAATTCGCCGACATGGATCTGATCGGTCTGCCGTGGCAGGTCGTGATCGGCCCGCGCGGCCTCAAGAACGGCGTGGCGGAAATGAAGAACCGCAAGACCGGCGAACGCGCGGAAGTCTCGCTCGAGAGCGTGCTTTCGAAATTGACGGATTAAAATGTTTCTTTTGATACATGCTGCTTTTTACGATGTTTTTCAAACGTCACACCCCGCCATGGCGCGGGGTGTCCAGAAATTCTTAAGAACTGGATCGCCCGGGCTGTTGCCGGGCGATGACGAAAAGAAGAAAGTGTCGGCGCTACAACCTGTGCGCATGGATTTTTAGGAAAGGATAGCCCCGGTGTTTTCCCGTTTCGAATGGATGGTCGCGCTCCGCTATCTGCGGGCCCGCCGCCGCGAGGGATTCATCTCGGTCATCGCCTGGTTTTCCCTGCTCGGGATCGCGCTCGGGGTGGCGACCCTGATCATCGTCA
>JAVJPD010000156.1:0-1467 GCA_040216475.1 Rhodospirillales bacterium | reverse complement strand
TGCAGGAAGCGGTCGCGAAGTGCGGCGCCGGCGCCGGCGGCACCCGTAACATTTCCGGCACCAATCATTATCACGTGCTGCTCGAGGAGGAACTCGCCGATCTGCACGGCACCGAGGCCGCTTTGCTGTTCGGTTCGGGCTGGATCGCCAACATGACGACGCTCAGCACCCTCGGGCGCCTGATTCCCGACTGCGTGATCCTGTCGGACGAACTCAATCACAATTCGATGGTCGAAGGCATCGTCCATTCGCGCTCGGAAAAACGCATCTTCCGGCACAACGATCCGCAAGACCTGGAGCGGATGCTGCGCGAATACGATCCCGAGCGGCCGAAACTCATTGCGTTCGAATCCGTCTATTCCATGGACGGCGACATCGCGCCGATCGCGGCATTTCTCGATCTTGCCGATAAATACAACGCCATGACGTTCCTGGACGAGGTTCACGCGGTCGGCCTATACGGCGAACACGGCGGCGGCGTCGCCGAGCGCGAGGGCCTCATGGACCGCCTCACCATCATCCAGGGCACGCTCGCGAAGGCCTTCGGCGTGGTCGGCGGTTATATCGCCGGAACCCAAGCCATGTGCGACGTCATCCGCTCCTACGGTTCGGGCTTCATCTTCTCCACCTCGCCGCCGCCGAGCGTCGCGGCGGCCGCGCTCGCCAGCGTGCGCTTCCTGAAAAGACACGACGAGGTGCGCGAACGCCACCAGGAGCGCGCCGCGACCCTGAAACGGCGCCTGACGGAAGCCGGCATCCCGGTCATGCCGTCGGTCAGCCATATCGTACCCGTGCTGGTCGGCGATCCGGTGCTGTGCAAACAGGCGAGCGACGAGTTGATGGACCGCTTCGATCTCTACGTCCAGCCGATCAACTATCCGACCGTGCCGCGCGGCACCGAGCGCCTGCGCTTTACGCCGACTCCGCTGCACACGGACGCGGACATGGACCGCCTGATCGGCGCCATGACCGACGTCTGGCACCGCCTCGGCATCAAGGCCGCCGCCTGAAACCCGCCTCAATTCAAGGCTTTCTTAGGGAGATCCCGGTATTCTGCCCGGATCTTCCCGGTATCCGGTGGACGCCGGGCCCGGGAATGCCTACATTGGAAGGGTTACAAGGGGCTTTAGAGACATGTACGCCGACAACACACTGACACCGAAGGAAGCGGTCCGGCTCTGCGCGCTGGGCATCCTCGCCGGCGGCCCGGTGCGCTACAGCACCCTCGCCAACGAGGTGCGTCATTTCGTCGGCCACACCATCGGCCCGTCGCTCGATGTCCTCGCCCCCTCGATCGAACTGCTGAAATACGAAGGCCTGGTCGCCGCCCGCGACGGCAAGGGCATGGAGGACGACGCCTCCCTCGAAATCACCGGGGACGGCAAGGCCGAAATGCACACCCTGCTGACGGCCAACATCCGCGCCGGCGCAACCGAACTCAACAAGCTCATTATCGCGCTGAAGTTC
>JAVJPD010000155.1:0-2162 GCA_040216475.1 Rhodospirillales bacterium | reverse complement strand
CACCGTCTGGCTGTCGTGCCGAACCAGTTTCTGGCGCCGTTCATCTCTCGTATCATGGTCAACTGGTACAGCCGGATGGGCAGCAACGCCGAGCGGCGCCGTGCTCTTGTTACCGTTATCGGCATTCTTGCGGCGTTACTGGCGATCGCCGCTGTTTTCGCCGTTCTCTTGGCGGACCCGATCGTGCCGTTCTTGTTCGGTCCGGCTTGGGCCGGTGCGGCGGATATTTTAACGGCCATGGCCGGTATCGTGCTGTTTACCAGTCTCTTCGAAACCTTGCGGGGATTTTGTCTATCGCAAAGAAGAAGCCGAACTCTTCTTCTCGGCCGGGCGATGCTTTACGTCGTTTTTTTCGGCGCCGTTGGTTTATTGATGCTGTTTCACGCGGTTGATGCCTTTAACCTCGGCATGGCTCTTTCCTGTGCCGTGATGGCATCGTTCCTTGTCATGGTGCCGGGAACGTTTCGCCGCATTCCCGAAGCGATTGAAAAATGACCTTGCCTTCCTTTTCGCCCCGGGTTTTCGTGAGCGTCCATGGTCGTTTTCATGCGTTTGAATTGTCGTCGGAACTTCATCGCCACCGTTTATTGGCAGGCGTTGCGACGACGTATCCGAAATTTATTGCGCAACGGTTCTTGCCTGATGGCGTGCCATTGCTGAGCGCCCCCGCTTTGGAATTTATCCGGCGGATTTATGCAAAACTGCCGCGCTCTTTAGCTGATGCCGATCGTTTCGATCCCTGGCTTGCCGAACGTTTCAGCCGCTATGTCGCCGGAAAACTGCCGGATGACATCGATGTGTTGATTGCCTGGAGCGGCGGCGCCAAAGAACTGATGCGCTGCGCGCATAAGAGAAACATCAAGGTCATGCTGGAACGGGGATCGACGCACATCGCCCATCAAGCGGAGGTCTTGAACGATGCCTATCGAATGTTCGGCATTGAGAAACCGGCGGTCCCGCCAAGGATGATCGAGCGGGAAACGGAAGAATACGAAGGCGCCGATGCCATATCGGTGCCGACGCACTATGCCGCCGGAACATTTATCGAGCGGGGCGTTGCGCGCGATAAGATCAAGATCAATCCCTACGGGGTGGCGCTGGAACGGTTTCTCCTTGCAAAAGACGGTGGCCGGAAGAGGAATGACGGCCCTGTCCGCATTCTTTTCGTCGGACAGGTCGGCATTCGTAAGGGGATTCCGTGGCTGTTGCGGGCGTTCCAATCGTTGAAGCAAGCGGCCGAGCTCCATCTGATCGGCCCGGTACCGAAGGAAATGGAAGAGATCCTCGGCCGCGAACCTCTCGAGAACGTGACGATTCACGGCTCCGTGCCGGGCGAGGCATTGCCGGAAATATACAAATCCGCCGATATTTTCTGTCTTCCATCCCTCGAGGAAGGCTTCGCGCTCGTGCTGTTGCAGGCCATGGCGGCGGGGTTACCGGTTGTCGCCAGTAATGTTTCCGGCGCGGAAGATTTGATTGCTTCCGGAGAACAGGGTTATCTCGTGCCGCCGTGCGACAGCGATGCCTTGATGGAAGCCCTGGCCGCGCTGATCGACCGGCCGGAAGCACGAGCGGCAATGGGCATAGCGGCCAGAAGCCGGGTCGAGCGGGGATATTCGTGGCAGGATTACGGCGAGCGGGCGGTTAGCGCCGTACGGCAGGTGCTCGGGCATTAACGCTATTCAGCCAGCGGGCCTTTGGCTCGCATATATATGCGCTGTTGGGATCGCTGCCGCGAATTAGGAAAAAGTCCGTATAAGGGCCGGAGCATGGTTGTTTTGCAAGCCCGTCGAGTACCGGTTTGATCCAATCGTCGATGACGCCGGGCCAAATGATGCGGGATTGTCTCAATGTCCGGCTCACGTCGGGCGGCGTCGATTGCGTCATCCAGGGATTTACCGAACGCGGCCCCCAACTGAAGCGATGTTTCAGGTCGAAGCCGTAAAAGGGCGGTTTCATGCCGGGCGTAATGCTGTGATAGCGGGCAATTTCGACGCCGAAACCCTCCGTTCCCTGTAGGACCATCGTGACGGAGGGTTTCGTGATATTTTTGCCGCGTATGAGCCTTAAAAGCGCCTTGGTCTCCTGGGTATACCGGGCAACAGTTCCGGCAAATTCCGGTTTTTCGTTGGCCCGTGTCATCATGTAATCCAGTGACCGGT
>JAVJPD010000154.1:0-1976 GCA_040216475.1 Rhodospirillales bacterium | reverse complement strand
CGCGCCGGCGACGCCGCCGATGCGTTTCATCAGGCCGGTATGCATCATCGCCAGGCTGATCAGGTTGCCGCCGAACACGAGCCAGATCGAGCTCGCGGTAAATCCGCCGAAGGCGACCTCGACCGGCGCCAGCCCCGTGATCACGACCGCTAGCATGAACGCGAGGAAGATGATCTGCTCGGGCAGGATATGGGTTGCGAGCAGGGCGAGCGCGGCGACGACCATCGCCGCCGTTCGGGTCAGCTTGGGGTCGAACCCGTCGGGCACCGGCAGCACCATCACCAGGACGGCGCTCGCGAAAATGGCAAGCGCGATCAGTTTGGCGGGCTGCTTGAGGAGCGAACGCACGGGTTTCTTCCTACGATGGATCGGGGGTTATGGGTCGAGATAATCGACGTCGAGGCCGGCTTCCAGGAACATCGTTTCGGCGACTTTCAGGGTTTGGCCCCACCGGTCGTTTGTGAAATCGGGCTTCGGCGCGACGACTCGCTTGATCCCGGCCTGAATGATGGTGACGGCGCAGCGCGCGCAGGGCGCGAGCGGATAAACGTACAGTGTGGCGCCGTAAGCACGGTCGCCGGCGAACAGGAGGGCGTTCAGTTCGGCATGAACGACCATTTCGTATTTGATTTCCCGGTTGGTCAGGCGTTCGATGCTGTCCTCGACGCCGGCGGGAAAGCCGTTGAAGCCGGTCGAGACGATCCGCTTGTTGGACGGCTGGGTGATGACGGCGCCGACCTTGGTCGAGGGGTCCTTCGACCAATCCGAAATGTATTTGGCGAGATCGAGAAAGCGGCGATCCCATTTATCCGCGGTCGTCATGAACCCCCCCTTGAATGGCCTTCTTACATAGAGCCGATCATGGTTGTCGGAATCGGCATTTTGGTCCGCGCCAAATGGTCGGCAACCGGCGATCCGGCAACCATGTGAATCGGCTCTAACTTATTGATGTCGATCGGATTCACATGATTGATCGGAACCGAACGGTGTTTCCGATAAATCATGATCCGATCTAGCAGGGATGCGCTGATCCGGGTCAAGGAAAAATAAGCACGATGACGTCATGACTATTCGTGTCTCGCCGGTCTACTATGCCGGGATTCAGTGCTTTTCTCCGGGTTTGCCGATACGTGGATATCATGGATTCCGTGCTTCTGAGCGTCGAGGAGTGTTACCGGGCCGACGAACTGGCCGGGCGGGCCGGCGTTGCCGGTTTGACGCTCATGGAAAACGCGGGTGCCGGAACCGCGCGCCGAATCATGAAACGCTGGGGCGCGCGCCCCGTGAGCGTCTTGTGCGGGCCGGGCAACAACGGCGGCGACGGCTTCGTGATCGCGCGCTATCTGGCCGAGGCGGGATGGCCGGTGCGTCTCGCGCTGCTTGGGGATCGCGCGAAGCTCAAAGGCGATGCCGCCGCCAACGCCGAACGCTGGACCGGCTCCGTGGAAAAACTCGGCCTTGCCGCGCTCGACGATTGCGCCTTGGTGGTCGACGCCTTGTTCGGCGCCGGGCTGACCCGCCCGCTCGACGGCGTCCCCTATAAAGTGATCGAGGCGATCAACGAACGCGGCCTCGAATGCGTCGGCGTCGACGTGCCGAGCGGGGTTCACGGCGATACCGGCGAGATCATGGGGATCGCGCCCCAATGCCGCCTGACCGTCACGTTCTTCCGGCCGAAACCGGGATTGTTCCTGTTGCCGGGGCGTTTGCGCGCGGGCGAGATCGAGGTGATCGGGATCGGAATCCCTCGTCGTGCGCTCGATGAGATCAAGCCGCAAACGTTCCGGAACGATCCGGTATTGTGGCGCGATGCGTTGCCGAAAGCCGATCTCACCGGCAACAAATACACGCGCGGGCACGTGGTGATCGCGGGCGGCGCGGAAATGACCGGAGCGGCGCGTTTGGCCGCGCGCGGCGCCCGGCGCGCGGGGGCAGGGCTGGTGACGATCTGTTCGGCGCCGGAAGCCTTTCCGATC
>JAVJPD010000153.1:0-2432 GCA_040216475.1 Rhodospirillales bacterium | reverse complement strand
CCGGCACCGTGATCACGGCTTGCGTCACCGTCTCGCCCAGGTGGCTCTCGGCGGTCTCTTTCATCTTTTGCAGGATGAAGGCGCTGATCTGGCTCGGGCTGTACTTCTTGCCCTTGATCTCGACCCAGGCGTCGCCGTTCTCGCCCTCGACGATCTTATAAGCGACCAGGTCCTTGTCCTTGGCGGTAATCGGATCGTCGTAGCGGCGCCCGATCAGGCGCTTGATCGCGAACAGGGTGTTCTCCGGATTGGTCACCGCCTGGCGCTTGGCCGGCTGGCCGATCAGACGCTCGTCCGATTCGGTGAAGGCGACCATCGACGGGGTCGTGCGCATGCCTTCCGCGTTCTCGATCACCTTCGCGCTGCTGCCGTCCATCACGGCGACGCACGAGTTGGTGGTTCCAAGGTCGATGCCGATTACTTTGCTCATATCATCCTCTGCTGTCCGGCGGCGAAGGATCGCGGCCCCGACGGCACCCCGGTCCTTCCCTGATCAAATCCTTCAATAAAGACAATACCCTGATTATCCTTAACCGCGCGTTATATATGTGGCTTGAAAAGAGCCCGCAACTCCCGGTCCGGCTTTTCCGGCGTTTTTAACCGAGTTTTTCGGGCCGCCCCTCGGATGCGAACCGGCCCATGATCGTTTCGGCAAGCTACAAGACTGATATTCCAGCGTTTTTCGGCGAGTGGTTCCGCCGCCGCCTGAAGGCCGGCGCGTGCGACGTGGCCAATCCCTACGGCGGGCCGTCCTTCACGGTCCCGCTCGGCCCCGACTCGGTGGACGGCTTCGTCTTCTGGACCCGCAACGCGGGCCCGTTCATGGCGACGCTGCGCGATCTGCACGCCGACAGGCGGCCGTTCGTCGTGCAGTTCACCATCACCGGCTATCCCCGCGCCCTCGAGGCCGCGACGATCCCGCCCGAGCGCGCCGTCCACCAGATCAGGGAGATCGCCGCCGCCTTCGGGCCGCGTGCCGCCATCTGGCGGTTCGACCCGATTCTCTTCTCCTCGCTCACGCCGCCCGCGTGGCACCGCGAAACCTTCGCCCGGCTCGCACAAACACTCAAAGGATCGGTCGACGAGGTCGTGGTGTCGTTTACGCAGATCTATCGCAAGACCCAAAACGGCCTGGACCGGGCCGCGCGCGCACACGGCCTGACATGGCGCGACCCGTGCGACGACGAGAAACAAGACCTGCTCGGCGATCTCGCGGCCATCGCACGAGAGAACGCCATGCGTCTTGCCGTGTGCGGACAGAAGAAACTGATCGTCGCGGGCGCGCACGAGGCGCGCTGCATCGACGCGGAACGCCTAAGCGATATCGCGAACAAACCGATCCGCGCGCTCGGGAAAGCGCACCGCAAGACATGCGGCTGCTGGGCCTCGAAAGACATCGGCGCTTATGATACCTGCGTGCAGGGATGCGCCTACTGTTACGCCGTCAACGGCCAAGCGCGCGCCAGGGCGCAACACGCGAGACACGATCCGGCCGAATCGTTTCTCGTCGCGCCCGGCAAAAAACCGGAAGTGTTTTAAAACCGATCTTAATTAAAGTTTTTCGTCGATCTTGCCGCCGGACGCGCCGCCGGATTGTTCATAGGCCTTCGACGATGGCGTTGCGGCATCATCTTTCGGCGCATCGTCCTTCGACTCGTGCGTCTGCTCTTTGTCGGCCGGCGCCTCCTTGGCGCCGCCCTTGGCGACGCCGACCTTGGCCGGGCGCAGCAGCCGGTCGTGAATCATGTAGCCCGGCTGCAGCTCCTGCACCACGGTGCCGGCGGGCACGCTCGTATCCTCGACCTCGAACAGGGCCTCGTGGACGTTGTGGTCGAATTTTTTCCGCAGCGCCTCGACGGGCCGGATGCCGACGCGCTCGAAGGCCGCGAGCAGGGACCGCTCGGTCATCTCGATTCCCTCGATGAGCGTCTTGATCGCTTCGCTTTGCCCGCGCACGGTCTCGTCCACCGCGTCCAAGGCGCGGCGCAGATTGTCGCGCACTTCGATCATCTCGCGCGCGAACGACGCGATCGCGTATTTGTTGGCATCGTCCTTGTCGCGCGCGGCGCGGCGGCGCACGTTCTCGGTTTCGGCGAGCGCGCGCAGCAGTTTGTCCTTCAGGTCCGCGACTTCCGCCTCGAGTTGGGCCTCGGGCTTAACGGCGGACTCGTCTCCCGCGGCGGCCCCGGACGCGGCGTTTTCCGGCGCCGGCGTTTCGCCCGGTTCTTGCGGGGCATCGGTCTTTTCTTCCTTTTCCCCGGCCGGCGTTTCCTCGCCGAACGGCTTCTTGTCGTCTTCCGCTGTCATGATTCCTGTTATCCCGTGAAAATTTTTATGGATCAGCCGATCAGCCTGCCGATCAGCTTGGCCGTGTAATCGACCATCGGAATGATCCGCGCGTAGTTCATGCGCGTCGGGCCGACGACGCCGAT
>JAVJPD010000152.1:0-4634 GCA_040216475.1 Rhodospirillales bacterium | reverse complement strand
CGGCGCGGAGCCACACGTCGCGGCAGATGAACTTGAGCCCGGCGTTGCGCATCAAGACGCCCGGCAGCAGGCCGGCTTCGATCAGCACCTGGAAACCGTTGCAGACGCCCAGCGTCGGCACGCCGGCCGCGGCCTGGGTGACCACGCTTCGCATGATCGGCGAGTGCGCCGCCATCGCGCCGCAGCGCAGGTAATCGCCGAAGGAGAAGCCGCCGGGCACGACGATCAGATCGACTTTCGGCATCGACGTTTCCTTGTGCCAGACCATGAGCGGCGCCGCGCCCATGCCGGCACGCAGGGCGACCTGCATGTCGCGGTCGCAGTTCGATCCGGGGAAGACGATGACGGCGGTTTTCACGGGCGGCGTTTCAAAAAACTCAATGGACGGTCAATCGGGCTCAGTCGGGCTCAGTCGGGCTCAGTCGGCGATGTCGATCTCGTAGTTCTCGATCACGGTGTTGGACAGCAGCTTCTTGCACATCTCCTCGACGGCGGCGCGCGCTTTGCCCGCGTCGGTTTCGGCGAGGTCCAGTTCGATGTATTTGCCTTGGCGCACGCCTTCGACGCCGCCGAAGCCCAGCGCCGCGAGCGCGTGCTGCACGGCCTTGCCTTGCGGGTCGAGAACGCCGTTTTTCAACGTGACATGAACCTTGGCTTTCACGGGGGCGTCCTTATTGCAAAAGGGTTGTGCCGGGGGCGTCGCCGGGGCCGGTTTCGGGCAGGATGCCGAGGCGCCGCGCGACTTCTTGGTACGCTTCCTCGACCTCGCCGAGGTTCCAGCGGAAGCGGTCCTGATCCAGTTTCTTGCCGGTTTTGATGTCCCACAGGCGGCAGTTGTCGGGCGTGATTTCGTCGGCCAGCACGATGCGCATCTGATCGCCTTCCCAGAGGCGGCCGAACTCGGCGCGGAAGTCGACCAGTTTGATGCCGACGCCGAGGAACAGGCCGGTCAGAAAATCGTTCGCGCGCAGCACCAGCGCCATGATTTCGTCGAGCTCCGGCGGGGTCGCCCAGCCGAACGCGGTGATGTGCTCTTCCGAGACCCACGGGTTCTCGAGTTCGTTGGATTTGAGATAAAACTCGACGATGGAACGGGGCAGGGGGGTGCCTTCCTCGAGGCCCAATCGTTTGGCCAGCGTGCCGGCGACCACGTTGCGCACGACCACGGAAAGCGGCACGATCTCGACCTCGCGCACCAATTGCTCGCGCATATTGAGCCGGCGCACGAAATGGGTCGGCACGCCGATGTCGCCGAGGCGCGACATCAGGTATTCCGAGATGCGGTTATTGATCACGCCCTTGCCGCGGATCACGCCGCGTTTTTGCTGCAGCGCGATGTAGGCTTCGTCCTTGAAGTGCTGGACCAACGTGCCCGGTTCCGGGCCCTCGAAAAGGATTTTCGCGGAGCCTTCGAAAAGTTGACGGCGTTTTGCCATGCTGGGGTGTCCGGTGTGCTGTGAAGCCCGTCGGCGGTGCCGGGCGCCCGCTTCATATAGCAATTGTACCGGCCCGGGGCAACGAAACCCGGCCCGGTATAAATTCCTTCATTTTCAGCTTCTTACCGGCTCGAACGGGGTTTCGCCGGGGCGCCCCGGGGCGAACAGCCAGACCGGCTCGATGCCGATTCTGCTCACATGGGGCAAAGCCATGAGCGAGGACGAGACGGTGCCGTAGCCGTGATCGGTGACGATACACATCGCGCCCTCGGGGCCGGCGCCGGCATCGCGCTCGCGGCTCGCCAGCAGGTCCTGCCAGGCTTTCCAGTCGCCGGTTTCCGGATCGGGCGCGGGCGCGGCGCGGAATCGCGGCAGATGGTGGCGGGTGCGCGCCCCGCGTTCGTCGTTGAGATCGAAGGAGGTCAGCATGGAAACGCCCGGCGGGACCGGCTGGGCGGCAACGGTGCTGCCGGACGATTTCAGCCAAAACGCCCGTTCGGCGTCGGCGATGACCATGTTGAAGGAGCGGTAGCTCGCCGGTTCCAGATGGATGAGCGCGTGCGCCGCGTCCTCGGCGCTCGCGTGATCGAGCGCTTCGAGGGGCAGCTCGCCGCGGCTGCGTTTGTCGGGCGCCGGGCCCAGCGAGTCCTGCCGGTTGAGCACGCCGGCGATAAGACCGTCGTCGTTGAGGCCGAGCCAGGTGCCGCCCGCGAGTTCGTCGATCCCGGCGGTCACGTGCGGCCGGTCCGGCCAATGCCGCGCCGGAGCCTTCCAGGGCCGCTCGATCATCTCGTCGCGGGTCGCGCCGATCGCCACGGGCCAATCGTGGCCGGGACGGTAGAGAATGACGAGGGTACACATGCCGGATCGGGGGCTTTCTGGCGGCGGTTTGCAAGGACGATAGCGGACTATATTAATGTTGGATGAAACGATTGCGAAACCGGGGATTCATTCATAAATTCCGGGAAGCGAAAAAACCTTGGAGACACCGTATTTATGGCGAACGACGTATTCAAAAGCCGGGAAAAAGGCGAGGAAGCCAAATTCAAGATGGCCGAGGAATTGCGCTTCAAGGCCGAATCGCGGCGCAACCGGCTGCTCGGCCTATGGGCGGGCAAGAAAATGGGCCTGGACGAGGCCGCCCGCAAGGCCTACGCCAAGGGCGTGGTGGCGAGCGATTTCGACGAGCCGGGCATCGAGGACGTCGTGCGCAAGATCATGGGCGATTTCAAGAAGAACGACATCGACGTCTCGGAAGCCGACGTGCGCGCCGAGATCGCTCGGCTGTATCCGGTCGCCCTGGCCGAGATCGCCGAGGAGTATCCCGACGCGCTCAAATAGCGCCGGGCTTTTCCCGCGTATCCGAAACGGCGGCCGCCCCGGCCCGAACCATCGGATCGAGGCGGCCGCTTCGTCTTGAGCGTTAACCGGCGTTCTTGACCGTCTGGTTCTTCACGTTCCTGCGGTCCCAAATCTGGAACGGCGTGCCGTTCTTCGCGTTGCGGGTCCAGGCGTGAACCCGCGTGCCCCTGGTCTTGCCGCCGGTATTGTCGACGCATTTGCCGGCGCCGGCTTCATCCACGACTTCGTTCATGCCTGCAATCGAACACGCCTTAGATGCCTCGGATACAGGGCACCGCTCCAGGCTCTGACCAATCATCCGGGACACAACACCTGCGCGGGAATGACGGAATGAGGACGAACGAACGCAACAGGCTCTAGCCGAACACGCGTTTGAAGATCGTCTCGACGTGCTTGGTGTGATAGCCCATGTCGAACAGCGCGGTGAGCGCCGCGCCGTCCAGGTGCTTGGCGACCTCGGTGTCCTTCTTGAGGAGTTCGAGGAAATTGCCCTTGCCTTCCCACACCTGCATCGCGTTGCGCTGCACGGCGACGTAGGCGTCCTCGCGGCTCATGCCTGCTTGGGTCAGTTCGAGCAGCACCCGCTGCGAGAACACCAGGCCGCCGAGCCGGTCGAGGTTCTTCTGCATCGCATCCGGATAGACCAGGAGTTTCTCGACGACGCCGGTCAGGCGCGCGAGTGCGAAATCGAGCGTCACGGTCGCGTCGGGCCCGATCATGCGCTCGACGGACGAGTGCGAGATGTCGCGTTCGTGCCACAGCGCGACGTTCTCCATCGCCGGCACGACCGCCGAGCGCACGATGCGTGCGAGCCCGGTCAGGTTTTCGGTCAGCACCGGATTGCGCTTGTGCGGCATCGCCGACGAGCCCTTTTGCCCCGGCGCAAAATATTCCTCGGCCTCGCGCACCTCGGTGCGCTGCATGTGGCGGATTTCGGTCGCGATGTTTTCGACGGAGGACGCGATCACGCCGAGGGTGGCGAAGAAATACGCGTGCCGGTCGCGCGGAATGACTTGCGTGGAGACCGGCTCGACGGAAAGCCCCATCTTCTTCGCGACGTGTTCCTCGACGCGGGGATCGATGTTGGCGAAGGTGCCGACCGCGCCGGAGATCGCGCAGGTCGCGATATCTTTTTTTGCGCATTCAAGTCGCGTTTTGTTGCGCGCGAATTCGGCGTAAAACTTGGCGAGCTTGAGGCCGAAAGTGACCGGTTCGGCATGGATGCCGTGGCTGCGGCACATGCAGGGCGTGTCCTTGAATTCGACGGCGCGTTTCTTCAGCGCGGCGAGCAGGGCATCGAGGTCCTTGAGCAGAATATCGGCGGCCTGTTTGAGCTGCACGGCGAAGCAGGTGTCCAGCACGTCCGAGGACGTCATGCCCTGGTGCACGAAACGCGCTTCCGGGCCGACGTATTCGGCGAGGTTGGTCAGGAACGCGATCACGTCGTGATGGGTGGTGCGCTCGATCTCGTCGATTCGCGCGACCTCGAATTGGCCGCGTTCCCATACCGCCTTGGCGGCGTCCTTGGGGATGACGCCGAGTTCGGCTTGGGCGTCGCAGGCGTGGGCTTCGATCTCGAACCAGATGCGGAACTTGTTCTCGGGTTCCCAGATCGCGGTCATCTCGGGGCGGGAATAGCGGGGAATCATGGCGGGTCGCGGTCTCTCTTAATTTCATATGGGGATTGTCTTTGCGTGGTGCGCTGCCAATATTACCCATGTCATCGGTTATTCATAGCCATGTTGTATAGCAGCTAAAAACCGCCGTTTTCCTGCCTGGAGACCCTTCTTGGACGCCGCCGTTTCTTCGCATCCGATCCGTTCGATTCCCCTGTTC
>JAVJPD010000151.1:0-3186 GCA_040216475.1 Rhodospirillales bacterium | reverse complement strand
CCGGCGTGGTGATCGGCAAGAAGGGCTCCGACATCGAGAAGCTCCGCAACGATATTGCGAAAATGACGGGTTCGGAAGTTCACCTGAACATCGTCGAAATCCGCAAGCCCGAGATCGAGGCGCAATTGGTGGCCGAGAACATCGCCCAGCAGATGGAGCGCCGTGTTTCGATCCGTCGCGCCATGAAGCGCGCCGTTCAGTCGGCCATGCGCCTCGGCGCCGAGGGCATCCGGGTCAACTGCTCGGGCCGTTTGGGCGGCGCCGAAATCGCCCGCGTGGTCTGGTACCGCGAGGGCCGCGTGCCGCTGCACACCCTGCGCGGCAACGTCGACTACGGCACGGCCACCGGCCACACGACCTACGGCTCCTGCGGCGTGAAAGTTTGGATCTATAAAGGCGAAATTCTGGCTCACGATCCGATGGCGATCGACAAGCTGGCCCAAGAACAGCAACCGCAGCGCTAATCTTCAAGTTGGATAACGAGTTATGTTAAGTCCGAAACGCACGAAATACCGTAAAGCCCACAAGGGCCGGATTCACGGCAAGGCCAAGGGCGGGTTCGAATTGAACTTCGGCTCTTACGGCCTCAAGGCCTTGGCGCCCTGCCGTCTGACCGCCCGCCAGATCGAGGCGGCCCGGCGGACGATCACGCGCCACATGAAACGCGCTGGCCGCGTCTGGATCCGCGTGTTCCCGGACGTGCCGGTGTCGAAAAAGCCGGCGGAAGTCCGCCAGGGTAAAGGCAAGGGGGCGCCCGAATTCTGGGCCTGCCGGGTCAAGCCGGGCCGGATCATGTTCGAGATCGACGGCGTGTCGCTGACGGTCGCCCGCGAGGCGATGGCGCTGGCTTCGGCCAAGCTGCCGATCAAGACGCGGTTCATCGTGCGCTTGGGCGAAGGGGAGTAAGGCAATGAAGGCTGTCGATCTGCGCACCAAAAGCGACGACGAGTTGAAGGAACAGCTCCGCGACCTGCACAAGGAATCGTTCAACCTCCGTTTCCAGGCCGCCAGCGGTCAACTCGAGAACACGGCGCGCGTCCGTCAGGTGAAGCGCGACATCGCGAAGGTCAAAACCGTTATTGGCGAGCGGTCCCGCACCGTGGCGTCAGCTTAGAGGATACTATAAATGCCGAAACGCGTTCTCCGGGGCACCGTCGTCAGCAACAAGATGGATAAAACCGTCATTGTGATGGTTGAGCGCCGAGTCATGCATCCGCTGTACAAGAAGTTCATCCGCAAAAGTAAGAAGTATGCGGCGCACGACGCGGACAACCGGTGCCAGGAAGGCGATACGGTGAATATCCAGGAATGCCGTCCGCTCTCGAAGCGGAAGTCCTGGGAAGTGATTTACGATAACGCTTAAGCAAAACAGAAGAATAAAAAAGGAAAAGAACGATGATCCAGGTGGAAACCAACTTGGATGTGGCCGACAACTCCGGAGCCCGCCGGGTGCAATGCATCAAGGTGCTCGGCGGCTCGAAGCGGAAATACGCTTCCGTGGGCGACGTGATCGTCGTCTCGGTCAAGGAAGCGATCCCGCGCGGCCGGGTCAAGAAGGGCGACGTCATCAAGGCGGTCGTCGTGCGGACCGCCAAGGATATCCGCCGTGCGGACGGATCGGCGATCCGGTTCGACCGCAACGCCGCCGTGCTGATCAACGCGCAGGGCGAGCCGATCGGAACCCGTATCTTCGGCCCCGTGACCCGCGAATTACGCGGCAAGCGGTACATGAAAATTATTTCTCTGGCGCCGGAGGTGTTGTAATGGCCGCGCGCATTAAAAAAGGCGATCGGGTGATCGTTCTCAGCGGCCGCAGCAAGGGCCAGACCGGCGAAGTGCTGCGCATCTTGTCGAAAGAGGACCGCGTGATCGTTCAGGGCGTCAACATGGCGAAGCGCCATACCCGGCCGACGGCAAACAATGCCGGCGGAATCGTCAACAAGGAAGCCTCGATTCACGTTTCCAACCTGGCTCATGTCGATCCGAAGACGAGCAAGGCCACGCGGGTCGGCTTTAAGTTCCTGGAGAACGGCCGCAAGGTCCGCTTTGCCAAAGGATCCGGCGAAGTAATTGATAAATAAGGTTTTTTAGAGATGTCGCGACTACTGGAACAATACGCCACGGTGATCAAGCCGGATATGATCCGTCAATTCGGCTACGCGAATCCGATGAGCGTTCCCCGGCTCGACAAGATCGTCATCAACATGGGCGTCGGCGAGGCCGTGAACGACCGCAAGAAGGTCGAGGGCGCCATTACCGATCTGACGGCGATTTCGGGCCAAAAGCCGATCGTGACCCGCGCGAAGAAGTCGGTGTCGAACTTCAAGTTGCGCGACGGCATGGCCATCGGCTGCAAGGTAACGTTGCGCCGCGAGCGGATGTACGAATTCCTGGATCGCCTGGTAACGGTCGCGCTGCCGCGCGTTCGCGATTTTCGCGGGCTGTCGGCGCGCAGCTTCGACGGCAACGGCAACTTTTCCATGGGCCTTAAAGAGCAAATCGTGTTCGCCGAAATCGATTACGACAAGGTCGATCAGATCCGGGGCATGGACATCATTATCTGCACGACCGCAAAGACGGACGACGAAGCCCGCGCTTTGCTGCTCGGTTTCGATCTGCCGTTCAGGGGGTTGACCGGCGTGTCGAAGGAGCAAAACAAGGCAACCGCTTCCGAGGAGCCCGCAGCGGCGGGCGCGGACGCGTAGTGGTTTCGTCAGCGTTATGCCGGGAACGGGAGAAAGAATGAATGGCTAAAAAGAGTTCAATCGAGCGGAACATGAAGCGGGAGCGTTTGTCGCGGAAATTCGCCGCCAAACGCAGCGCCCTGAAGGCGCAGATGCGCGATAAGGAATTGTCTCCGGAAGATCGTTTCCAGGCCATGCTGAAACTGGCCGATCTGCCGCGCAATTCCGCGCCGAGCCGTATCCGGTTGCGCTGTCAGCTCACGGGCCGCCCGCGCGGCAATTACCGGAAGTTCAAGCTTTCGCGTATTGCGCTGCGCGACATGGGATCGAACGGTCAGATCCCCGGCATGATCAAGTCAAGTTGGTAAGGGAGAGAGTTGAATGTCTTTAACTGATCCCTTGGGCGATCTGTTGACCCGCATCCGCAACGGCCAGCGGGCCCGCAAGGATGCCATCAACGCGCCGGCGTCGAAACTCCGGATGAGCGTTCTCGAAGTGCTGA
>JAVJPD010000150.1:0-1151 GCA_040216475.1 Rhodospirillales bacterium | reverse complement strand
CGGCGCGGATGTTCTGACCGGCGGCGGCAGCAACGATATCTTCCGCTATACGTCGATCGGCGACTCCGCCGTCGGCAACGGCGACACCATCACGGATTTCAACGCCAGCAACAGCGAGGACATCTTCCTCGACGGCCTGCTGCACGGTGCCTTCAGCTTCCTCGGCGCCGACACCAACGCCTTCACCGGCACCGGCAACACCGAGGCGCACTTCAACGACGCGGCCGATCTGCTGTCGATCGACGTGAACGGCGACGGCACGGCGGACATGGAGATAACGTTGACCGGCATGAGCCTGAGCGGCCTGAGCGCCGCCGACTTCACCGTCACGTCGTCTTAAAATCCCGTTTTGGATTAAATCGGGCGGGCCGCCTAATGCGCCTGCTTGGCGATGCTTTCCTGCTTCGCCATCCATTTCAACTCTTCCTGGATGACGGCCACGTGATGGTCCTGCGGCTCGGTCCGGAGCACGCCCTCGATGATGGAGCGGCGAACGGCGAACGGCATGCGGTGCAGGTTCTCCAGCATCATGAACTTGATGCTCGGGCGCACGGTGCGCGACAGCATCAAACTCAGCAGCAGTTTCTTGCGGATGTCGTGGCGCAGGTTGCCGGCCTCGGTCAGCGCGAAGAACTCGGTCACGAAGGAGCGCGGCGCAATGTTGCCGTTCATCAGCGCATACAAATTTTGACGAAGCGCGATGGTGTATTGTTTGCGCGTTTTTAGAATGAATTGCGAGGTCGAGCGCCGCACCGCGGCAATTGCGGACGGATTGAACGCGCTTTCCTGCACCAGGCCGATGCATTTCTTGACCAGCGGGTGCTTGGTGGTCTGGCCGACCAGATCGACGACGCCCGCGATCAGTTTGTTCTTCGGGCCCAGCGGACTCAGGCGCACGGAGGCGGCCAGCGCCATCGGCGATTCCGGGTCCTGCGTCGCCATCACCGCCAGGGCCAACGGGTCCTCGAGCCCGCTGAGGTCGAGATTGGCGTTGATCAGATTTTCCGGGATGAGAATGCGGTTCTCGTCGCCCGGGATGCAAAGCGGCGTGCCCGCCCTGTAGCTTTCCTTGATCTTGAGGGCCGTCTGCAGCCCCTGATTGGTGATACCGAGTTGCCCTGCCATTGTCCGACCCCCGTTCCCTAACCCAC